>CAZYAX010000179.1:0-4262 GCA_964646195.1 uncultured Faecalibacterium sp.
TGTGCAGTATTCCGTTTTACGCCAGGTCCTCGCCGTTGGAGCGGATGCACTTCTGGTACCAGTAGAAGCTGTCCTTCCGGCTGCGGGCCAGCGTGCCGTGGCCGGCGTCGTCCTGATCCACGTAGATCACGCCGTAGCGCTTGCTCATCTCCATGGACCCGCAGGAAACCAGATCGATAAAGCCCCACATGGTGTAGCCGATCAGATCCACACCGTCCTTGACGGCCTCCTTCATCTGCTCGACGTGCGCCTTGATGTAGTCGATGCGGTAGGGGTCGTGGATGGAGCCGTCGGCCTCCACCCTGTCGATGGCGCCCAGGCCGTTCTCCGCGATGAACACGGGCAGCTGGTAACGGTCGTAGACCTGGTTCAGGGTGATGCGCAGGCCCACGGGGTCCTTCTGCCAGCCCCATTCGCTGGTTTCGAGATATGGGTTCTTGTTGGCCATGATGAGGTTGCCGCTGGTCTTTTCCCAGCCCTGCTCGGTGGTAGACACCTGCGAGAAATAGTAGGAGAAGGACACAAAGTCGATGGTGTTCTCCCGCAAGATTTCCTCATCGCCCGGCTCCATTTGGATGTGGATGCCCTCTGCCTCAAAGTAGCGCTCCATGTAGGCGGGGTACTTGCCGCGGGCCATCACGTCCAGATAGAACCAGTTGGAATACTGGTCGTCGAGGATCATCTGCATCACGTCGTCCGGCTTGCATGTGGCCGGGTAGGTGGTGAAGCGGGCGATCATGCCGCCGATCTTACTGCCGGGCAGGATCTCATGGCCCTGCTTGACGGTGAGCGCATTGGCGATGAACTGGTTGTGCAGGCACTGGAAGATGGCGTTGTTGTAGTCCTCCTCCTGATCCTCCACCAGGCATACGCCGTTGAAGGGGTTGAACTTGCCCGCGTTGAACTCATTGAACGGCAACCAGTAGTCCACACGGTTGCCCAGGCGCTCGAACAGGGTGCGGGTGTAGCGCACATAGCACTCCACGGTCTTGCGGCTCTTCCAGCCGCCGTACTTGCGCACCAGGTTCACCGGGATGTTGTAGTGCAGGATGGTGGCAAATACTTTGATGCCGCGGCGGTGGCACTCGTCGAACAGGTCGATGTAAAAGCGAATGCCCTCCTCATTGGGTGTCTCGTCATCGCCATTGGGGTAGATGCGCGCCCAGTTGATGGAGGTACGCAGCACCTTGATACCCAGCTCGCTGAACATCTCCAGATCCTCGCGCCAGCGGTGGTAGAAGTCGATGCCATGGCGGAACGGGTAGTGCTCGCTGTCGGTATCGGTCAGCGCTTTTTGGAATTTGGCGGCGGTCATGCGGCGGTTGACCTTCAGAGCGCGCTCAGCTCTGCTCCAGTCCGGGTCAAAGTAGCGCAGGTCCTGCGTATCCAGACCCTTGCCGCCCTCGTCGTATGCGCCGTCCGCCTGGGAGGCCGCCATTGCGCCGCCCCACAAAAAATTTTCAGGGAAACCGTTCTTCATCGTAAAATCTTCCTCTCTTACTGCTCTTTCGGGGTGAGTACGAACGAAATCGCGAAGCTGGATATCCATGCAACCACCATCACGATCAGTAGCTTAAAGAAGTTGCTGCCGCCGTCCATGTAGGTGGCGATACTGGTGATACCAGGCATGGAGAAGGCGTAGGTCACAACGCCCAGCAGCATGGCCACCGCACCGGCGATCGCGCCGCCCGCCATGGCCGCGCCCAAAGGCTTTTTCTCCGGCAGAGCAATGCCGTACAGGGCCGGCTCGGTGATGCCCAGAATGCACACCAAGCCTGTGGAGATGGCTGCCGAGCGTGCCTCGCTGGGCTTGCGCTTGAGCGCGTAGCCCAACACCGCACCGGACACTGCGAGGTTGGAATAGAAGAAGTTGGGCAGTATAAAGTCATGGCCCAGGGTAGCCAGGTTGTTGAGCTCGATTGCAGACCAGCCCTTGATGCCAAAGATGACCGTGAGCGGGATGATGCCGCAGAACAGTGCGCCGGCCAGCGGGCCCACGTTGTCAAACAGCCATGCAAAGGTGCCAGTCATAATATTGGCGATCCAGTTACCCAGCGGGGCGGCAAAGGCCAGAAACAGCGGGGCCGAGATAGGAAGGCCAGAGCACCGGAGAACACGATGCGCAGGTTCTTGGGCATGTGCTTGTCGATAAAGTGGTGGATGAGGGAGAAGATATACACCGACAGGATCACGGGGAAGATGGAGCTCTTGTAGTTGTAGGCCGGGATGTTGATAAAGCCGAAGGCATAGCTGGTGACGCCCTCCGCCGGGGACATAAAGGTGGAGTACATCAGGATGCCGGCGGTCATGATGCCGAACACTTCTTTGACCTTAAAGCGCTTGGCGGCCGCGTAGCCCACCAGGAAGGGCATGAAGTAGAACGGCGCGTCGCCCACGGCGTTCAGCACGGTGATGATATCCGAGTCCGAAGCCACCAGGCCGATGGCCGTGATGAGGGAGACGATACCCTTAATCATACCGCCTGCCACGATGGCGTACAGGTTGGGCGTGACGCAGGACGCCAGCGTGTTCAGGCCGCGGATCAGGATGTTCTGCTTTTTCTCCTCCGGGGCCTTATCGCCGCCCTTGTCGTCCGCTGCCGCTTCGACCGAGCCGCCGACCGCCGCACCGGAGATTGCCACGAAGTCGTTGTACACGTCCTGCACGGTGGTGCCGATGACGCACTGGATCTGGCCGCTGGATTCCACGACCTTGAGGATGCCGCTGATCTTGCCCAGCTTGTCCATATCCACAAGGTCCCGGTTGACGGGCTCAATGCGCAGGCGGGTGATGCAGTGGAATACGTTTTTGATGTTCTGTCTGCCGCCGATCGCTTCCAGGATTGCCGAGCACATCGCTTCGTATTCATGTTTGGTTGTGTTTGCCATAACAATCTTTCCTTTCGTTTGTCTGGATGGGTGGGATTCGGTCCGTTTACCAGCGAGCATTCCGCAGCTTACCGTTTTTATGTTTTTCCACATCGGATGGCCTGCTGCTTTCTTTGCGGCTTCACCTCGTTTCACTTCTTGGAAAAATGCTTGCTGTACGCAGGTTTTTTGTTTCCCGCGCTTTTATGTTACTCCTTCTTCGTACCTTTTACAATTTCCATACAAAAGCTCTTTACTTACCAAACTTAATATGTTACAATAAAAGCGGAGGATGAACGCTATGAACAAACAGGAGTTGGACGCATTTTTATTTGAGTATACCCCATCGGAGCTGCGGCATCTGCACGACGAGCCTGGTACGCTTTCCAAGCGCTACCTCTCTATTCCCAAGGTCACGTTTGACGGGCGGCAGATGTACCAGTTTCATTTTACCTCCCTGCTGCAAAACCGTAATGTGTGTGTCAACAAAGAATCCCGCTTTGCCGCCATCCCCGAGCATATCCACACGGTGATCGAGTTCCTTTATGTCTACGCCGGCACCTGCACCCAGGTGATCAGCGGGCGCCGGGTGGCCATGAAGCAGGGCGACATCTGCCTTTTGGACACCAACGTCCCTCACAGCCTTGAATACATCAATAAGGATGATATTATCATCACCATCGAAATGCAAAAGGAATACCTGACTCAGGGCTTTTTGCAGCGGCTGGGCAACAACGGCATTATCCTGCCTTTTCTTACAAATGCCCTGTCCACCAGCGCTGCCCATGACCAGTATTTGCTGTTTAAAAAGCAAGAGGATAACCCCATCCATTCCATTGTGCAGAGCATCCTCTGCGAATATTACGACCCGCAGATGTGCAGCGACCAGATGATCGACGCCCACATGATCCTGCTGTTCTGCGAGGTGCTGCGGCAATACAAAAACCAGGCCTTTTCCTCCGACCCAAACCGCAAATGGCGCATCGTGGACATCTTGCAATATATCGAGGACAACTACCTCACGGCCACGCTCCAGTCCACTGCCGCCCACTTCGGCTTCCATCCCAACTACCTGAGCGCCTACATCAAAAAGCAGACGGGCCGTTCCTTTAAGGAACTGATGATCCTCCAGCGGATGGGCCAGGCCTGTTTTTACCTCATCAACACCGACCTTCCGGTCAACGAGATCGCCAACAATGTCGGCTACGACAATCTGGGTTTCTTTTACAAAAAATTTGAGAGCATTTACAAAACGACGCCTGCCACCTACCGGGATTTCCGGGGCAAGGCATAAAAAACGAGGCTGCCTTTCTCAGTGAAGGGCAGCCCCGCTTCTCTCCTTACCAGACCACCTGCTTTGGCTCCTTCGGCGCAAAAAGCTGCCGGATGCTCACC
>CAZYAX010000180.1:0-4259 GCA_964646195.1 uncultured Faecalibacterium sp.
TGCCGCTGTACAATGCAAAGACCGGAGAACTGATCTACCCGTCCAAATGGTAAATATGCTTATCGGCTTAACGCAGCGATTCGGAATTATAGCGCATAAAAGCGTGCGAATGAACAGGCCGATTCTTCGCCAGAACCCTGTTTTGCGAACGAAAACAGATGAGAATCCATCTTTTTTCGGTTTGCTGTTTTATCCCGATAAGCGTAATGATAAAATGCGCAAAAATAACAGCATTTTGGTGTGGATATCGGTGGTTTTGCCGTTTACATTATAAATGGATTGTGCTATAATCAGAACAGTTTAGATACAACGAATGGTAGTTTGAGATTTGTAAAAATACGAAAGAACAACGGGAGATTGCGGACCGGATCAGGCGCACGGCCGCCGGAGGGCGGGCTGGCGCAGCTGCCGGGGATTTGCGCGCAGGCCCTTGGAACAACAAGGGCCCTGTGCATACACCCGGTATGCGTGCCACAGCGCCGGCTGCGGTCTGCACGAAGCCCCCGAGATGAGGCGTCGATTCGATGGAGCAAAATCAATTCAAGCTCGTATCCCCTTACGCGCCCACCGGCGACCAGCCGGAGGCGATAGAACAGCTGGTGCAGGGCGTGCAGCGCGGCGACCGCTGCCAGACCCTGCTGGGCGTAACCGGCAGCGGCAAGACCTTTACCATGGCCAACGTGATCGCCCGGTGCAACCGCCCCACGCTGGTGCTGGCCCACAACAAGACGCTGGCCGCCCAGCTGTGTACCGAATTCCGCGCGTTTTTCCCGGAAAATGCGGTGGAATATTTTGTGTCCTACTACGACTACTACCAGCCGGAGGCCTATATCCCCAGCACGGATACCTATATCGAAAAGGATAGCGCCATCAACGACGAGATCGACCGCCTGCGCCACTCGGCCACGGCGGCGCTCTCGGAGCGGCGGGACGTGATCATCGTGGCGTCGGTGTCCTGCATCTACTCGCTGGGCGACCCCATCGACTACCGCAGCATGGTCATCAGCCTGCGGCCGGGTATGGAGCTGGGGCGCGATGAGCTGTGCAGCCGCCTGGTCGATTTGCAATATGAGCGCAACGACGTGAATTTTGTGCGCAATAAGTTCCGCGTGCGGGGCGATACGGTGGATATCTACCTGGCCTATATGAGCGAAATGGCCATCAAGGTGGAGTTCTTTGGCGACGAGATCGACCGGATCACCGAGTTCAACCCGCTCACGGGCGCAAAACAGAACGTGGTCAGGCATGTGGCTATCTTCCCGGCCAGCCACTATATCGTCAGCGCCGAAAAAAAGGCCGCCGCGCTGGAAAAGATCCGGCAGGAATGCGACGAACAGGTCAAAAAATTTACCGCCGAGGGCAAGCTGATCGAGGCCCAGCGCATCGCCCAGCGCACCAATTACGACATCGAGATGCTCACCGAGGTGGGCGTGTGTAAGGGCGTGGAAAACTACTCCGCCGTACTGTCGGGCCGCGCGCCGGGCAGCATGCCAACCACGCTGCTGGATTATTTCCCGGAGGATTTTTTGCTGTTTGTGGACGAGAGCCATGTGACGCTGCCGCAGGTGCGCGCGATGTACGGCGGCGACTACGCCCGCAAAAAGACGCTGGTGGAGTACGGTTTCCGCCTGCCCTCCGCCTTCGACAACCGCCCGCTCAGGTTTGAAGAGGTGGACAGCAAGCTCAACCAGATGATCTTTGTGTCGGCGACGCCCGGCGAGTATGAGCGCAGCAACAGCACCCAGACGGCGCAGCAGGTCATCCGGCCCACCGGTCTTTTGGATCCGATGATCTCGGTGCGGCCGGTGGAGGGGCAGGTGACCGACCTGTTGGGCGAGATCCGCGCCCGCGCAGCCCGCGGCGAGCGTGTGCTGGTGACCACCCTGACCAAGCGCATGGCTGAGGATCTGACCGATTACCTCACGGAGCAGGATGTGAAGGTGAAGTATATGCACCACGAGGTGGATACCTTTGAGCGCATGGAGCTGATCAAGGATCTGCGCCTGGGCTCCATCGACGTGATCGTGGGCATCAACCTGCTGCGCGAGGGCCTGGATCTGCCTGAGGTGAGCCTGGTGGCGATTTTGGATGCGGACAAGGAGGGCTTTTTGCGCAGCGAGACCAGTCTGATCCAGACCATTGGCCGCGCCGCACGCAATGCGGAGGGCCTGGTGATCATGTACGCCGACGTGGTGACCGACAGCATGGAGCGCGCCATCACCGAGACCGAGCGCCGCCGCGCCATCCAAATGGCTTACAACGAGGCGCACGGCATCGTGCCCAAGACCATCGTCAAGGAGATCCGTGATTCCATCGAGATCAGCGATAAGGCGGAAAACGCCAAGCTGAATACCCGCCGCATGGGCAAGCTGGAGCGGGAGGCAGCCATCGAGCGGCTGACCCGCGAGATGAAGCAGGCGGCAAAGCTGCTGGAATTTGAGCATGCTGCCTTCCTGCGGGATCAGATCGAGCGCCTGCGCCGGGGCGAAAACCCCACGGTGGATTCCTCCGCCGAAACGGAGCGCAGGCAGAACCACGCACAAACACAGAGAAAAGGAAGAAAGTATTTTGGCAAACGATAAGATCGTGATCCGGGGCGCCCGGGAACACAACCTGAAAAATATCAGCCTGACCCTCCCGCGCGACAAGCTGATCGTGATGACCGGCCTGTCCGGCAGCGGCAAGTCCAGTCTGGCGTTCGATACCATCTATGCGGACGGCCAGCGCCGGTATGTGGAGAGCCTGTCCAGCTATGCCCGTATGTTTTTGGGCCGGATGGATAAGCCTGATGTGGACGAGATCACCGGGCTGTCGCCGGCCATCTCCATCGACCAGAAGACCACCAGCCACAACCCCCGCTCCACGGTGGGCACCGTGACCGAAATTTACGATTACCTGCGCCTTTTGTATGCCCGCATCGGCATACCGCACTGCCCGGTGTGCGGCCGGGTGATCAGCCAGCAGAGCGTGGACGAAATGGTGGACGCCGTGCTCAAGCTGGAGGAGGGCACCAAGTTCCAGGTGCTGGCCCCGGTGGTGCGCCAGCGCAAGGGCACCCAGCAAAAGGAGCTGGACGCGGCCCGGCGCGGCGGCTACGCCCGCGTGCGGGTGGACGGCGTACTGTACGACCTGGACGAGGAGATCAAGCTGGAAAAAAACATCAAGCACACGGTGGAAGTGGTGGTGGACCGCCTGACGATGCGCAAGGGCGTCCGGGGCCGCCTGGCCGATTCGCTGGAAACGGCGCTGGCACTGACCGGCGGCATCGTGGAGGTGGACGTGATCGGCGGCGAGACCATGACCTTTAGCCAGAACTTTGCCTGCCCGGAGCATGGGGTGTCCATCGGCGAGCTCACCCCGCGGCTGTTTTCCTTTAACAACCCGCAGGGCGCGTGCGAAAAATGTACGGGTCTTGGCACCTTTATGAGAGTGGACCCGGACCGCATCCTGCCCAACCGGAACCTTTCCATCCGGCAGGGGGCCATCAAGGCCAGCGGCTGGTATTACGCCGAGGGCAGCATCAGCGAGATGTACTACCTGGGTTTGGGCAAAAAATACGGCTTTACGCTGGATACGCCCATCAAGGATATGAGTACCGAGGCCGTGGACGCGCTTTTATACGGAACCCACGGCGAAAAGCTGGAAATGCAGCGCACCAACGAGTTTGGCAGCGGCCACTATGTCAACGATTTTGAGGGCATTGTGGAGAACTTGGAGCGCCGCTTCCGCGAGTCGAACAGCGAGTGGGTGAAGGAGGAGATCTCCGGCTTTATGTCCGGCGTGGAGTGCCCAGCCTGCCATGGCCAGCGCCTCAAGCCGGTGGTGCTGGCGGTCACAGTGGGCGGACTGAACATCAGTCAGTTCTGCGAGATGTCCATTCGCGAGCAGCTGGAATTCATCGATGCCAGCGAGCACCGCCTCACCGAAAAGGAACACCAGATCAGCGGCCAGATCACGAAGGAGATCCGCAACCGCCTGCAATTTTTGCAGAGCGTCGGGCTGGATTACCTCACACTGTCCCGCGCAGCGGGCACTCTCTCGGGCGGCGAAAGCCAGCGCATCCGCCTCACCACCCAGATCGGCAGCGCGCTGACCGGCGTTTTGTATGTGCTGGATGAGCCCAGCATCGGCCTGCACCAGCGGGACAACAACAAGCTGATCGGTACGCTCAAGCATCTGCGCGATTTGGGCAATACGGTGATCGTGGTGGAGCACGACGAGGACACCATGCGCAGCGCAGACTATATCGTGGACGTGGG
>CAZYAX010000181.1:0-1857 GCA_964646195.1 uncultured Faecalibacterium sp.
CGCCAATTCCTCCGCCGGCGTGTAGGTAAACGGCAAAAAAGGCTGCGCACCACGACGGCGGCTATTCCATCTGGCGCGTGAACCAGCTCCCCAAAACGGAGGGCTGATCCCCTTGGGGGTTCGCCCTCCCGGGCGGCCGTGAGGCCGTATCCTGCGCGGAGAACGGCTGCTGCAAAATGGATCGGTTTACAAAATCGCTCTCCGAAAACAAAAAACGGCGCCCCTGCGCGCGATCTGCAACGCGGAGCGCCGTTTTTTGCATGGCCTTGGCAGGGGGCGTTTTGCAGCCGCCTTTGCCGGTATGCGTTTTTGTCCCGATAAAATTTTTGTGAAACGGGGCCCTGCCTGACCGGAAGGAAAAAATCAGATGACCTTTTTCTCCAGCCACTTGCCGCTGAAAAACCGGAAGTAGAACAGCAGCGAGCGGAAGACCCAGTCCAGGAACATGCCCATCCACACGCTGAGCAGCCGGCCGCCGAACCCCTTTACCATCAGGTAGCAGAAGGCCACCCGGAACACCCACATCGAAAAAATGCTGGCCCGCATCGTATACTGGGAGTCGCCGGCGGCGCGCAGGATGTTGGGCAGCGTAAAGCTGGACGGCCAGACGAACAGGGAGAAGATGTTGAACCAGGTCATCACCTGCAGCGCCATGGCCTGCGCCTCGGGCGAGAGGTGGAACAACAGGACGGTGAGCCGGTTGAGGAAGAAGAAGGCGAGCAGGTTCATCCCCCATGCGCCGCCGTAGGCCATCAGCAGCAGGCGGTTGGCATAGTGGCGGGCCTGCTGCTTTTCGCCCGCGCCGAGGCACTGCCCCACCACGGTGAGCACCGCCATGCCCACGGCGTTGGCCGGGATGTTCAAGAAGGTGGTAAGCGTGCCGGCCACGGCGTTGGCCGCGATGGCGGCGGTGCCCATCGTACTGACGAGGCTGGATACGGCCAACTTGCCGATCTGGAACATGCTGTTCTCGATGCCGTTGGGGACGCCCACGGCCAGGATGCGGCGGATCAAGGCCCGGTTGGGGCGCAGGGCCGCCAGGCTTTCGACGCGCAGGGCGCAGGCGGGGCGCTGGAGCAGGAACAGCACCGCCAGGCAGGCCGCTGCGCGGGAGAGCAGGCTGGCCAGCGCCGCGCCCATCACGCCCATGTGCAGCACATAGATCAGGTAGGCGTTGCCGCCAATGTTGATCACGTTCATCACCAGGCTGGAAAACATGCTGATCTTGCTGTTGCCCTGCGCGCGGAACAGCGCCGCGCCGGCGTTGTACAGGCCGATGAACGGGTAGCTCAGCGCCGAGAGCAGGAAATAGGTCTCGGCGTAGCGGCGAACATCCGCGTCGATCGCGCCGAAGATCACCCGGAGGATCAGGTGGCGGCCCAGCACCACCACGGCGGCCACCGTGCAGCTGAAGGCGAGCATGATAAAAATGATCTGCGCGGCGGTATCCTTGGCGCTGCGCCGCTCCCGGCGGCCGATGTACTGGCTGGCGACCACCGCGCCGCCGGTGGCCAGCGCGGAGAGCAGCTGGATCATCAGGGTGTTGAAGCTGTCCACCAAACTTACGCCGGAGACGGCCGCCTCCCCGATGGAGGAGACCATCAGCGTATCGGCCAGGCCGATGGTAACATTGAGCGCCTGCTCGGCGATCAACGGCAGCAGCAGCGCAACAAGCTGCTGGCGGGTGAACAGGGGAGCGGATTCGGAGGAAGAAGCGGTTTGGGTCATGGTTACACTCCTTTTTCCACGGCAAGGAGCCGGAACGCGACCGGGTGCGCCGGCCGGCAAAGCGCACGCAAGACCGGCGCCGGGGGCTCCTTGAATAAAAACAACAGAACCAATGTTCCGCAGGCAAAC
>CAZYAX010000181.1:1957-4236 GCA_964646195.1 uncultured Faecalibacterium sp.
CCGCAGGCAAACATGGCGGAACATGCCCATTATACCGCCACCCAAAAGAACATGCAAGGGGTTGTATACAAGTTTTGGAAGAGCGTTTGCTATTTACCCCCGCCCGCGGATGTGTTAAAATAGAAGCCGGAAGACTTGGCAGCGCGTGCAGGCGCTGTACATACGTTCGAGAAGACGAAGGATATATTGCAACGCTACGGAGGTAGATGATTTTATGCCAAAGGCAGCCCATAAGGTGGTCGTGATCGGGCACAAAAACCCGGACACCGACTCCATCTGCTCTGCGATCGCTTACGCGGAGCTGAAAAACAAGACGAGCGATCTGCTCTGCGAGCCCCGCCGCGCGGGCAAGATGAACCAGGAGACGGAGTTTGTGCTCAAGCGCTTCGGCGTTACGCCGCCGCGCATGTGTACCGACGTAAACCCCAAGGTGCGGGATGTGGACTACCGCGAGATCGAGGGCATACCCGGCAGCACCAGCCTGCGCCGCGCCTGGGAGATCATGCGGGATAAGGCCATCGATACCCTGCCCGTGACCAGCCCCGACCGGGAGCTGGAGGGCATCATCACCGTGAAGGATATCGCCACGGCCAACATGGACCTGTTCGATACGGGCATCCTGGCCAAGAGCCACACCAGCTACAAAAACATCCTCGAGACGCTGGGCGGCACCATGGTGGTGGGCAGCGAGGACACCGTGTGCGAGAAGGGGCGCATCCTCATCGGCACCGCTACGCCGGAAATGATGGAAAACACCGTGGAAAAGGGCGACATCGTCATCCTGACCAACCGCTACGAGAGCCAGCTGTGCGCCATCGAGATGGAGGCATCGCTGCTGATCGTGTGCAACGGCGCAAAGGTGGGCAAGACGATCCAGCGCATTGCGGAGGAGACGGGTGTCAACGTGATGAGCGTGCCTTGCGATACCTACGCGGCGGGTAAGCTGATCAGCCAGTGCGCGCCGATCTCCTACTATATGACCCGCGAGAACATTATGAAATTCACGCTGGTGACGCCGGTGGCAGATGTGACCCGCGTGATGGCCAAGGTGCGCCACCGCTATTTCCCCATCCTCGACGGGGACGGCAAATACTGCGGTATGGTGAGCCGCCGCAACATCATCAACCTGCGCAAACGCCGCATCATCCTGGTGGACCACAACGAGGCCACCCAGGCGGTGGAGGGCTTTGAGCAGGCGGAGATCCTGGAGATCATCGACCACCACCGCATCGGCAGTCTGGAGACGTCCGGCCCGGTGTATTTCCGCAATCAGCCGGTGGGCTGCACGGCGACCATCGTCACCCAGATGTACGACGAAAACGGCGTGGAGATCCCGCCGCAGATCGCCGGGCTGCTGCTGGCGGCCATTTTGTCCGATACGCTGATGTTCCGCAGCCCCACCTGCACTCCCATCGACGAGCGCACGGCCCACCGCCTGGCCAAGCTGGCCGGTGTGGAGATCGAGACGTTCGCGGCCGAAATGTTTGAGGCAGGCGAAAAGCTGGACGGCAAGACCCCGGAGGAAGTGTTCCTTCAGGACTTCAAGGTCTTTATGTGCGGCGACATCCGCTTTGGCGTGGCGCAGGGCAGCTACATGACCCGCTCCAACTTGCAGGCCGCGCAAAAGCTGTTGACGCCCTACCTGCCGGAGGCTGCGCGCAAGCAGAACGTGGAGGACCTCTATATGCTGCTGACCGACGTGCCCAAGGAGGGGAGCGTCGTTATCAGCACAGGCCGTCACGCCGCCAATGTGCTGCACGGCGGCTTTGATGTGGAGCCGGAGGCGGACGGCAGCTCGGTGCTGGCCGGCGTCGTGAGCCGCAAAAAGCAGTTTATCCCCAAAATCATGGAGGCATATCAGGAGCTGTGACACGGCGGGAGGAATGCGATGTTTGACTTTTTGAAACGTGAAAAACGGGAGACCCCCAAGCTGCCCGAAGGCACTGTGCGCCGCCACTACTTCATCTACGGGCAGGTGCAGGGCGTCGGGTTCCGCTACCGCGCCAAATATGCGGCCCAGACCCTGGGCCTGACCGGCTGGGTGGAGAACATGGACGACGGCAGTGTGGAGATGGAGGTGCAGGGCCAGCCCGCCGAAATCGACAAGATGCTGCCTATGATCCAGAGCAGCGACTATATTAGGATCACGGATATCCGCCATGTGGACTGCACGCCAGACCCCTGGGCCCGCGGGTTTGGGGTGCGGGGGTACTGAGCACCTTGGAGTGCAGCGGGAGCGCGGTGGAGCCGTTCGTGAAAAGCGGTCCGGAACCATCTAA
>CAZYAX010000182.1:0-4227 GCA_964646195.1 uncultured Faecalibacterium sp.
CCCCTTCTGTTTAACAAAAAAGCGCCATGCGGCGGAGGCCTCTCAGGCTCCGGCCACATGGCGTTTCTAGCGTTTTATGGTTTTACAGCGCCGCGATGGCCGATTCCACCGCAATACGGCCAAATACCACGCAGCGGGACATGCACGAGCCGCCGAAGTAGTCATCGTAGAAGAAACCGCCAGTGCCCTCGCCGCAGGCGTACAGGTTGTGGATCACACTTCCGTCCGCTTGCAGCACCTCCGCCTTCACATTAGTGGCCAGGCCGCCAAAGGTCAGCGAGGTGCCCGGCACCAGCGGGTAGATGCCGTAATACGGGGGCGTGTCAATGGTGGCGGCCTTGGCCGTCTTGTTCACCTCCAGGCCCTCGGTGATGCCCAGCTCGGTGTTGACGTGGGCGTTGAACTCGGCTACCGTTGCCTTGAGCGTTTCGGCGTCCACGCCGAACACCTCCGCCATCTCGTCCAGCGTGTCAAACGCATAGGTCTCCACGCCATTGTCGTGCAGCTTGTCCATGGTGGCGGCCACGCTGTCGTACACCTTGGAGTCAAAGATCAGACCGTCGCGCTGCACGCTCTGCTGGAACACCGCCTGCCCGTGGCGCACCGAACCCAGCGCCTCGTCCACAAAGCGCTTGCCCTCGGAGTTGATCGCGATCATGTAGGGAATATCGTTGCCGGGCTGGCCCTTTTCCTTATGAACCGGATCCACGGCGGACAGATGCACCGACTTCATGCCGCAAGAATTGAGCGTGTAGCCGCCCACGGCCTGCGCCAGATAGATGCCGTCGCCAGTGGCCGACGGGCGCGCGCGGCACATGATCTCGTCGCCGTTCTCGCCCACATGATCTTCCAAAAACTGCTTGTTGGCCGCATAGCCGCCGGTGCACAACAGCGTCTTTTTGGCGGCGATGTTGTAGTATTCGCCGTTCGTCACTACCAGCGCGCCGGAAATGCCGGTGCTGTCGTAGTTCAGCTGCACGGCCTTGGTGCTCCACACGATCTGGCCGCCATTGTCCTCGTATTTGCTGCGCAGCACGGGCATAGCCACCGTCATGTCCGCCACGGCGGTCAGTACCTCGGGGTTGGCCGGGAACACCGACTTCAGGTCGGCATAGGTAACGCCCTTTTCCATCAGCCACTGGTAGCCGTCCCACGCGTTTTCGGCCAGCGTGCGGATCAGATCCATATTGCCCTTCTGTTGCCCCTTGGCATAGATTGCCTGGGCGTAGTCCTCTGCGGCTTCGGCACTATCCGACACCGGCACCAGCAGCGAGCCGCCGCACACCATGGAGGAGCCGCCCCAATCCATACCCTCGCCGGAGGCCTTGTCGATGATCAGGATGTTGTTGCAGCCCAGCTCCTGCGCGCGGATGCCGGCGCACAGGCCCGCGTTGCCGCCGCCAATGATCAGGATGTCCACCTCATAGCGCGTTTCCAGCGCATTGCCTGCGGCCGCAGGGGCCGCAGCTGGTGCGCCTTCGCCGGACGAGGCGGAGGCCGCCGGGCTGGATGCCGAGCAGCTGCTCAGCACCATTGCGCCGCCCAAGCCCAAGGACGCTGCGGAAAGGTTGCGGATGAAGCTACGACGGGAAACCATGTTCTTTTTCATAGGAATCCTTCCTTTCTTTATTTTATAGCCGCCTGTTCCAGGCAGCGGTCTACGGCGGTCCTGACGCCGTCGCTGGTGATCGTCGCACCGGAAACGCCGTCGATTTCTGTGCCCTGTGCGGCCAGAATCTGCTCGGTCAGCTCATCACCGGCCAGCTGGCCGATGCTCTCCGTCTCGTTGGAAAGATCCAGCTCCACCGAGAGGATAGCGTTCTCGTCCACCGTAATGGTGGCGGTGAGCGGACCCATGCCTGCGGAGCTGTCCGTATAAGTGCCGGGGACGTATTTGCCCGCCGGGGCGGCCGAGGCAGCCGGCGAGGCCGTGCTTGCCGCGCCGCCGCAGGCCGTGAGGAGACTCACCGCACAGACGGCCGCCAGCGCGGCAAGCCATGCTTTGTGAAAGCGCATTTGTCATTCTCCTTCTTTGCTGGGCCTGCGCCCTTGCGTGAGCGGGCAGGCCTTTTGTGAAATTTCCGACATTTTCAGAATAGCACCATTTTTTCTCGAATTGAAGCTACAAAAATTGCAGCTATTGCAAAAATTTCTATTTGAAAAGCCCTTTTTTGATGCTTTTCGCAAAAAATGCAATGCAGTGCAAAAACTGAAACTCCTCCATGCCAGGCTCCCTGCATTTGGCCACTTGACCCTTTTCTTTTGGATTCGCTATAATGAAGTAAAGGTACTCTGGCAGGCTGTTTGGGAGGGAGGCGCGCCATGTATCGCAAAGAAAAGCTCCGCAAGGGCAAATTGTTCTATACCCTCATCGCCGTATTGACCGGCTTTATTTTTGTGCCTGTAGCCGCCGCGCTGTTCATCTGTCTGAATTCAATGGAACACGCCGCCATAGAGCAGCGCTCCGCCCTTTCCGCAATCATTGAAGCGCAGGCGCAGGATTGGCAGCGGATGCGCCCTGCACGCGACCATGCCAACCAAGTCGTCGCGCTGATCGCGCAGGATGCGCTGCTGTCCGCTTGGGGACAGACCAAGGAGCCCCCGCAGGGACAAGAGGCGTTGCATGCCGCCCAGTTGCTGGAGGCGTTGGACGTATCCAGCCCGGACGACACCCGGCAGTTTTTATATTTTTCCAACAGCGATTTTTTGCTTGGGGATGCCGACCCCGAGGAGGCGGCCTCCTTCCGGCGCGCTTACGCGGCCCTGCCGCCATTGGAGCAGGGCGACTCCTACAGCCTCTACGACCAGGACGAGGCCGGCTGCTACCACATCAACTACATCGCGCTGGCCGCGCCCGGCGTATACTACTGGCAGCGCATCTCCTTTGCGACCGGCCGTCCAAGCACGGATACCGCCTGGGAAATCTCCGGCTATCTAAAGGATTTTGAGCTGTGCGGCTACGATTATGCCGGCAACCGCATCCCCTTTACCCAGACCGAGGCGCTGGGCGTGCTCTACGATTTTGCCTCCCTGCCCGGTGAGGAAAGCGGCTCCCTTCGCTTCTCCCACCAGGGGCATCTCTACCTGTGCTATTCCCTCTATAATGCGGACAACCACACAAAATATGCCGTTTTCTGCCGGGACACCATCGGCGAATCCCAGCGCAGCGCAAAGCGCTGGCTGCTGCTGGCCATGGTCTGCCTGGTTGTCCTGAGTCTGGTGCTGGCCATCTATTTTGCACAGCGCACCTATTCCCCCATGGAGATGCTGCTGGCCCGTCTGCCCCAGGACGATGGCGGCAGCCTGCGGGACGATTACCGCGTGCTGGAAAGCACACTGGATACGATGGACACAAAGCTCCAGGTGCAAAAGCAGATGCTCACCCAGACCTGCCTGCTGCGGCTGCTGCGCGGCCAGCCGGTGACCGGCTACGAGGATTTTCTCCCGGATCTCTTCCTGCATCCGGAAAAGCCCGATTTCCTTGTAGCGGGCGTCCGGCTGGAGGGCCCAGGCGATGGGACCGAGGCGCAAAAAGAGGCGCTGGCCGCGCAGCTGCACACCGCCTTCTGCGCCGCCGGTTTTTCCAATTGGACCGTATGGGACACTGAGCTGCTTTTGATGGTATTTCCCTGCGGGCCCGATGCCTGCGCCCGCCTTGCCGCCGAGGCGGAACGGCAGTTGGCCGCGCCGTCCGGCACCAGCATTTCCGTCTATCTCAGCGACCCGCATCCGGGTGCCGCTGGACTCGCGCCGGCTTACGGCGAGGTGCAGGCCGTGGCCCGTTACTGCTCTATGCTGGAAAAATATGCTGTCGTGCAGCGCTACGCCCCAATCCGGAGCATTGCAGGCGCATCCGATACCGCCCTGCCCGATTTTCTCAAGCTCCAAGAGCTGTCCAGCACCATCTCTTCCCTGGACCGCAAAAAGGCGCTGGAGGCCTACGACGCCGCTGCCTGGCAGCTTCAGCATCCGGCCGACGAGACCCGGTTCGTACTGCTGCGTAGTACCGTGGCTCTGGCCTGTTACGACATCGAGATCCCCGGCGACGTAGGCCGCGACACCGCCCGCCGCACCCTGGAAACGCTTCGCCGCGCCGAAACGCCTGCCCAGCTGCGGGCCCGGCTGGAGGAATATCTGTTCCGTGTGGGCGCCATCGCTTCACAAACCGACGCCAGCGCCGCGCGTTTTGAACAGGTGCGCCGCTTCGTGGTGGAAAACATCCAGAAC
>CAZYAX010000183.1:0-1275 GCA_964646195.1 uncultured Faecalibacterium sp.
TAATGGTGCCCCGGTTCGTCATATCGCCGCCCACCAAATAGAAGTCATACGCATACACGTCGCCCAGATTCATGCAAAAGCTGTCGTCCCACAGGCGCGAGACGTCATCTGCGTTTATCGTGCCGAAATTCAGCAGGCGGGCGTTCTCCTCCAGCCAGAGCGAGCAGAAACGGTCTAAATTGTTCGTCATGCCCAGCGTGCCGAAGTTGATGATCCGCGCGGAGCCGGTCGCATAAAGGCCGCCCGTCAGCGTGCCATAGTTGAACAGGACGCCGCTTTGCATCCTCCGCCCTACGAAGGCCATGTCCAGATTAAAGCTGCTGACGTCTGTGGTGTTGACGGTCACGCCCTCGCTGATTTTGACGGGCGACGAAAAGCTGAAGCCGTCCACAAGGGTAAGATCCGCATCGATCACGATTGCCTGACTGTTATTCGCCGCAACCATGAGCTGGGCCAGCGTGGTTACATGCACCGCGCCGTCAAACACAGACTCGTCACACTCAATCACATAGCTCATGTCCTGCTGCTGGCCGTTGGCAAACGTAATGGATTCCTGTTCGTCCACCCAGACAAGGGAAGCCTCCGTCTCAACGGTGTACTGCCCGTTTGGTGCAATATACAGGTGGGTGCCGCTGCCTTCCACCCGCAGATAGCCGGACAGCGCAAACTCGCCGTCCACCTGCAGATACCCCGCGTCTGCAATCGTCATTTCTCCCGTTTGCAGCGTCGTGCCGCTGGCGATCCAGACCGGTTTTGTCAGGGTCACGCCGTCCATGGACAGGGTGCCCTTTGCATCCAGCACCACCGACGGAACGCTGTCGTCCTCCATCAGTGCCTGCAGCGCCTCCGCGCCGCCTTCCGTGAGAAGTGCAGCGCCGTTAAAGGAGACCGACCGGGTGGGCTGCTCCGCGGCGGCCGCCTCCGAGGATGCAGAAGATGCAGAGGCCGCAGAGGACGCCGTCAAATCCGGCTGTACCGCCGGGGTGCTGTCCGGGCGAAGCAGCCACCAGCCCAGCCCCAGCAGCACCAAAACGACCGCCGCCCCCGCCGGGATGTACCGCAGCCACGCGGGCTTTGCCCCGCCGCGCTTGTCCGGGCCTGCCGGCTCAGCTTCCGCTGCCGGCGGCGTGATCGTCTGCGGCGGCTCCTCTGCCGGAATGGGCTCGTCCGTCCGCGGCGGCAGCTCCGGCTCCGGTGCAGGCGTCTCCGCCGCAGGCTGTCCCTGCTGCGCCGTGCCCTCATAGGCTGGCGTAACCGGCGGTGCGGACGCTGCCG
>CAZYAX010000183.1:1375-4212 GCA_964646195.1 uncultured Faecalibacterium sp.
AACCGGCGGTGCGGACGCTGCCGCAGGCTGCCCCTGCTGCGCCGTGCCCTCATAGGCTGGCGTAACCGGCGGTGCGGACGCTGCCGCAGGCTGCCCCTGCTGCGCCGTGCCCTCATAGACTGTCGTAACCGGCAGCGGAACCTCGTCTGGCTCGTAGAGCGCCGCATGCAGCTCCTCGACAGTCTGGAAGCGCCGCCGGGGCTGGATGCTCAGCCCCTTGAGCAGCGCCTGCTCCTGCTTGGGCGTAATCGGGATGCCCAGCTTGCTGGGCAGCAGGAGGTTGTCCTCCGCAATGCGGTCCAGCGCCTGCGGCGGGGCCTTGCCGGTCAGGCAATAGTAAATGGTCGCGCACAGCGCGTAGATATCGGTCCACGGCCCCTGCCCCTTTTGCTGGTACTGCTCCAGCGGCGCGTACCCGTGCTTGAGGGCGATGGTCATGGTCTCGGTACCATGGGCCGCCTCGCGGGCACACCCAAAGTCCAGCAGGCGCACCCGCCCGCATTCCAGCATGAGGTTGTCCGGCGAAATGTCCCGGTGGATCAGCCCCGCCTCGTGCATATGGGACAGCGCCTTGAACAGCGGCTCCAGCATGACGAACAGCTCGTCCGGCGGAATGCCGCCGCCCCGCTGTTCCACCAGATCGCGGAAGGTTGTCCCCTCGATGTACTCCATGACGATATAGGCGGTGTTGTTCACCTCGAAAAAGTCCCGCACGCCCACAATCACCTGCTGCTTGTCCATCCGCGCCATGATCTGCGCTTCGCCGAGGAATTTTTGCTTGCCTCGTTCAAAGCTGCGGGCCGAAGGGCCGATAAAGCTGGTTACCGCCAGCGATGCGGAGGCGTTGCGGGTGGCGCGATCCACAGGATAGTATTCCTTGATCGCCACCTTGAGCTCCAGCCGCAGGTCGCACCCGATATAGGTGATGCCAAAGCCGCCTTCGCCCAGCACCCGCCCCACCAGATACCGGTCCATCAGCACTGTGCCCGGCGGCAGATGGTGCGGCGATGGGACGTAATTCCCCGCCGTCAGCTTGCAGGCGGGGCAGCTTTCGCCCGGCGGCACGGGAGACATGCAGTAAGGGCAAAAATGTTTTTCCAATGCTTTCATCTCTTTTCTTCATCCCCAACGGTCTATTCTATCATACCCGATCTTCCGGCATTTGTACATTTATTTTTTGGGAAGCTCTGAATAAATCTGGTATGCAGATTGCCGGGTGAGCCGTGCCGATGACCCAATTTCAAATAAAAAAGCGCAGTTGCTACTGTGTGTATCAACGAGCATTTTCTCAAAGCCAGCGGTGCGGCGCAGCCGGCAAGATGCGTGCCAAGCCCGAAGGGCGTGATTTGTTCAGAGGTTCCTTTGCTTATTGCAGCAAAAGCAGCAGCAACAGCAGCACAAGAACGGCGATCACGGCCGCCGCCCCGATCAGCAGCTCGCGGCTGTGCCGCTGCACCAGCTCCTGCCAGGCGCTCCGCTTTTCGGGGAGAGGGGGGACCGGCGGCTCCGGGGGCTGCGGCTCCGGCCGGACTATGTCCTCCGTGTCGCCCCCGTTCCAGCCGGTCTGCTGCTGCTTCCGGGCAGGCTGCGCCGGATAGGGCGCGGCGGCCAGCCGTTCGGCCAGATCGCCGATGCTCTGCGGGCGGACGGTGGGCTGGAGCGACAGGCCCCACAGCAGGATCTGCTCCTGCTCCGGCGACAGCTCCGCGCCCAGCGCCGTGGGCGCGGCCAGCGGATCCGGCGCATTGTCGAACACTGCGGCCAGACGGTCCGGCGACGACGGGGGCACCTGCCCGGTCAGGCAATAGTACAGGGTGGCGCACAGCGCGTACACGTCGGTATACGGCCCCTGCCCGCGGGTCTGGTACTGCTCGATGGGCGCAAAGCCCGGCTTGAGCACCACCGTCATGGAACGGCCGTCCTCCAGCGAACGGGCGCACCCAAAGTCCAACAGCTTGAGGGTGCCGTCCGGCATCCACATAATGTTGTCCGGCGCGATGTCCCGGTGAAGCACGCCCGCGTCATGCAGCCGGGCCATGTCCTCCATCAGCGGCAGGAACTTGGGCAGCAGCACCCGCGGCTCCATTCGCCCCTTTTCCAGTATCAGGCGGCTGAGGGGCTCTCCATCCAGATATTCCATTACCATATAGGCCGTGCCGCCGGCCTCGAAATAATCCAGCACCTGCACAATGGATCGGATGCCATCCACGGCCCGCAGCATACTGGCCTCGCTGAGGAAGCTGCGCATCCCGTGCTGGTAATTTTCCAGCATTTGGGACGCCGGCTGCACGGACGAGTCGGCCCGGCGCTGGGGCTGGCAGCGGGTGGGGAAATATTCCTTGATCGCCACCACCCGGCCGGTGGCAAGCTCCTTGCCGATATACGTCAGGCCAAAACCGCCCTCGCCCTTGACCGCGCCAAAGACAAAGGAATGGCCGTTGCGGCTTTTCAGCACCGTGCCGATGGGGATCTGGTGGGGCAGCGCCCGCGCCTGCGTGTCGCCGCCGCAGAAGGGGCAGACCACCTCGCTGCCGGCCAGCGTTCTCATGCAGTGGGGGCAGAAGCATTCCGGCATATCATACGCCTCCCTTTTTCACCAGCACCAGCGTCTGCGCCTCCGAGCCCAGTGAAATCTGGTCGCCGGGCTGCAGGCGGATGGGCTGGCCGGAGGTCAGCTTGCGCCCCGGCGAAAGGAAGGTTCCGTGGCGGGAGCCGCTGTCCCGGATGTAGACGCTGCCCTCATCAAACCAGACGGCGCAGTGCTCGCCGCTGACGCCCGCCGTATCGGCCGGGAACACAATGCTGCAAACCTGCGGGTTGCGGCCCAGCACCAGCTT
>CAZYAX010000184.1:0-4188 GCA_964646195.1 uncultured Faecalibacterium sp.
ATCCACCGCGCTGGTGGAGTCGTCCAGAATGAGGATCTTGGGCTTGCGCAGCAGCGCGCGGGCGATGCACAGGCGCTGCTTCTGGCCGCCGGATACGTTAGTGCCGCCCTGCTCGATCCAGGTATTGTACTTGTCGGGGAGGCGCTGGATGAACTCATCTGCGCAGGCCAGCTTTGCCATACGCACGCACTCCTCCTCGCTGGCGCTCTCGTCGCCCCAGCGCAGGTTGTCCAGGATGGTGCCGGAGAACAGCACGTTCTTTTGCAGTACCATCGAGACCTCCCGGCGCAGCACATCCAGATCGTAGTCGCGCACATCCACGCCTCCCACGGTCACGCTGCCCTCGGCCACGTCGTACAGGCGGGGGATGAGCTGCACCAGGCTGGATTTTGCGCTGCCTGTGCCGCCGATGATGCCCAGCGTCTCGCCGGGCTTGATTTCAAAGTCGATGTCCTGCAACACCGGCTTGCCTGCGCCGTGCTTATACTTGAAGGAAACGTTGCGGAACGTGACGCCGCCATCCTTCACCTCGCGCACCGGGGCCTTGGCCGGAGGCAGGTCGGTGGTCTCGTCCAGCACTTCCACGACACGCTTGCCCGAAGCGGCGGACATGGACAGCATCACAAACGCCATGCTCAGCATCATCAGGGACGAGAGGATGTTCATCACATAGCTGAACAGGCTGGTGAGCTGGCCTGTGGTGATAATCCCTTTGAGGATATAGTGCGCGCCGAACCAGCTCAGCGCGATGTTGCAGCTGTACACAGCCACCAGCATCGCGGGGTTATTAAAGCTCAGGCGGCCCTCGGCCTTGACGAACTGCTTGTACAGATCCTCGCAGGCCTTGGAATACTTCTCATTTTCAAAGCCCTCGCGCACAAAGCTCTTGACCACCCGGATGGCCGCCACATTCTCCTGCACTGAGGCGTTGAGGTTATCGTAATTTTTGAACACACGGTCAAACATCTTGAACGTGGGCACCATGATCACGACCAGCACCGCCACCAGGAACACGATCGCCACCATAAAAATACCGGTCAGATGTACATTGATCAGGCACGCCATAATCAGCGCGAACAGCAGATGCACCGGGGCGCGCACGCACATGCGCTCGATCATCTGGAACGCATTTTGCAGGTTGGTCACGTCGGTGGTCATACGGGTGACGAGGCCCGCGGTGGAAAATTTGTCGATGTTGGAAAACGAATAGTGCTGGATGCGCTCATACATGGCGTCGCGCAAATTGCACGCAAAGCCCGTAGAGGCGCGCGCCGCAAAGCGGCCGGCCAAAACGCCCAGCGCCAGCGCTATGGCTGCCACACAGAAGGTGAGCAAACCGTATTTGACGATGGCTCCCATATCGTTCTTCGAGATTCCCTCGTCGATGATGAACGCCATCAGCAGCGGCAGCAGGATGTCCATAACGGCCTCCAGCGCCGAGAAGATCGGCGTCAGGATCGCGGCCCGCTTGTACTCTCCAAGCTGGGCTGCAAGTTTTTTGATCATCGGTCTTTCCTCCTTTGAATCTTGTGGATCGCAAAACAACCACGGCGAGAGCAGACCCTGCGGCTTACGGTCCGGCCGGCCCGCCATTGTTCGCTATGAAACTGTTTGCTATAGAATATAAAACACAAAACTTGCTCTCTGTCAATGGTGTCATTGTATATTTCAGATTTTGTTCACACTCTGCCGGTCTTTTCCTGGCCGGCCCACGATCTGCCCATACTCCCTACAATAAGCCATGGTACAGCTTGTCCAGCAGCCGCAGCAGCTCCTCCCGTTCTTCCTCCGTGAGCAGGCTGTTTACAAACGCCTCGTTCTGGTGCAGCGAGAGCATCACCTTTTCGTGGGCCTGCGCGCCCGCATCGGTGAGCACCAGGCGCTTGAGGCGTGCGTCCTGCGGCACGCTCTCCCGCAGGATGAACCCCTTGCGCTCCATCAGCTGCAAAATGTTGGTCACGGTGGAGCGGGTGATGGAAAAATCCCGCTCGATGTCCCGCTGAAAGATCTCCTTATCGCGGTTTTTGTACAGATAGCGCAGGATCCATCCGTGCATGGGGGTCACGCCCTCCACCCCGTTGGCACGGCTGTAAAGGTTCATCCTGCGCCCGATCATATTGTTCACCCGGCGTATCTGGGCCGGGATCACCTGCGGCACCTCGCAGGGCGGCGCCTGCTCCGCTTTTTCCTTCATGTTCTTGCCTCCTTCTATCGTTCCATTCCGGATCGTTTTTCCCTGTGAACTGTTCGTTATAAAACATTATAGAGGGAATCCCGCCTTCTGTCAAGCCTTTGTTCCCCTGGCCCGCACATAACCGGCCTTCCGCCTTCCAAAGCCGCATCGGGTGCGGCAGCAGGCCGCAAAGTCATACTTTTTATGTGCGAATTTACCAAAAATCTTCTCGCTTTTTTGCACTTTTCACTAGAAATTCCGCGAATCCACCGGCTTTTTCCCCTTTTCTGTTCCTTCCCAATTTCCTGCGGATATGATAAGATAAAGAGGTAAGAGAATCCGGCCATCATCCGGCCGGGATGGAATTATAGAGGAAAATGGAGTGTTGACGATGACTGCATTTCAGCCCATCAAGGAAGGCAAGGTCCGTGAGATCTATGACAACGGCGACAGCCTGATCATGGTCGCCACCGACCGCATTTCTGCTTTTGACGTTATTTTGAAGAACAAGGTCACCAGAAAGGGCGCCGTGCTCACCCAGATGAGCAGGTTCTGGTTCGACTATACCCGCGATCTGCTGCCCAACCATATGCTGTCTGTGGACGTGCAGGACATGCCGGAGTTTTTCCGTCAGCCCCGGTTCGACGGCAACAGCATGATGTGCAAAAAGCTGACCATGCTGCCCATCGAGTGCATCGTGCGCGGCTACATCACCGGCAGCGGCTGGGCCAGCTACCAGAAGACCGGCAAGGTCTGCGGCATCACCCTGCCCGAGGGCCTCACCGAGTCCGCCCGGCTGCCCGAGCCCATCTATACCCCCAGCACCAAGGCTGAGATCGGCGATCACGACGAGAACATCTCCTACGAGCAGAGCATCGCCGTGCTGGAAAAGCTCTACCCCGGCAAGGGCGAGGAGTACGCCGCCAGGCTGCGCGGCTACACCATCGCACTGTACAAGAAATGCGCCGGGTACGCGCTGGGCCGCGGCATCATCATCGCAGACACCAAGTTTGAGTTCGGCCTGGACGAGGACGGCAACATTGTGCTGGGCGACGAAATGCTCACGCCGGACTCCTCCCGTTTCTGGCCGCTGGAGGGCTACGAGCCGGGCCACGGCCAGCCCTCGTTCGACAAGCAGTTCGTGCGCGACTGGCTCAAGGCCAATCCTGACAGCAACTACGACCTGCCCCAGGACGTGATCGACAAGACCATCGCCAAGTATCTGGAGGCCTACGAGCTGCTCACCGGCAAGCAGCTGTAAGCCCGAAACACCGCCAAATAACCCTTGCCCGGCGGCCGGCCCGTTTGGCGCGAAGCGCTTTTACGGCAGGGCGGCGCAAAGCCCGGCCGGCTGACGCGCGCCGGAACCCATATTCATCGCAATAAAAAAACGGTACCTTGTAAGCGCCCGGCAGCGCAAAGGTACCGTTTTTTATGTAAGAGCTATACCGGGCTGTTTTGCAGCCGTCTTTTGATGCCGCTTTGCTCCCGCCGGCCGCGCTCAATTTTACTCCAGCCGGTCGTCGATGCCGTTGCCGTTGCGGTCCGGCGCAAGCTCCGGCCCAAGGGATTGACTGCCGTCGCCGGGGTGGCGGTACGGGCCGGGCCCGCCCACGACCTCCGAGGTATGCACGCCGTTTTCGCGGCGGGAGACCTCGATCGCCTGCGAGAGCACGGCCTTGACCTTTTTGGCGTTTTTGATGTGGTGCAGCAGCACCTCCGGCGTAGAAGCATCGCTGGAAACAATGCGCAGCGTGCCGGTGCCCGCAATGCGCTCGGCGAGAGATTGGGAATAAGAGACGTCCTTTACGCGGTACAGACGGATCTCATCCTCATGGGTGGTCAGAAAGCCGGTCTGGATGAAAAGCCGCGAAGGCGTGAGGGAATATTTGGTGAAGGACCAGGGCAGCGCGAAGATCGTGCGGCGTTTGCGGTCCATCCAGATGGTCTCCTCCTCGTCCAGCGCTACCCGCAGCTCGCCGGCCTTGAGGGATTGTGTGTCGTTTGCCATGATT
>CAZYAX010000185.1:0-4164 GCA_964646195.1 uncultured Faecalibacterium sp.
CGGCTGGGGTGGCGCAGCTTGCGCAGGGCCTTGGCTTCGATCTGCCGGATGCGCTCGCGGGTCACGTTGAACTCCCGGCCCACCTCCTCCAGCGTGCGGGCGCGGCCGTCCTCCAGGCCAAAGCGCATGGTGAGCACCCGTTCCTCGCGGGGCGTCAGGCTCTTGAGCACCGATTCCAACTCGCGGCGCAGCAGCTGCCGCCCGGCCTCGTCTGCCGGGGCGCTGGCGCCCTCATCCCGGATAAAATCCTCCAGGTGGGCGTCCTCTTCCTCGCCCACGGGCGTTTCCAGGCTCACCGGCTCCTGCGAGAGCTGCAGCAGCTCCCGCACACGATCCGGCTCCATGTCCAGGCTGGCGGCGATCTCCTCACAGGTGGGCTCGCGGCCGTTGCAGTGCAAAAGCTCCGCCGAGGCCTTTTTCACCCGGTTGATGCTCTCCACCAGGTGCACCGGGATGCGGATAGTGCGCCCCTGGTCCGCGATGGCTCGCGTGATGGACTGACGGATCCACCAAGTGGCGTAGGTAGAGAA
This sequence comes from uncultured Faecalibacterium sp., assembly GCA_964646195.1. Taxonomy (GTDB): domain Bacteria; phylum Bacillota; class Clostridia; order Oscillospirales; family Ruminococcaceae; genus Faecalibacterium. The sequence continues at coordinate 531 of CAZYAX010000185.1, forward strand.
CTTAAAGCCCCGGTCAGGCTCAAATTTTTCCACTGCCTTCATCAAGCCCAGGTTGCCCTCCTGGATCAGATCCAAAAATTGCAGCCCCCGCCCGGCGTAGCGCTTCGCCACCGATACCACCAGCCGCAGGTTCGCCTCGCTCAGGCGGCGGCGGGCTTCCGCGTCGCCGCCGCGCGCTGCGCGGGCCAGCTCTGCCTCCTGCGCGGTAGACAGCAGCGGCACCTGGCCGATCTCCTTGAGGTAGGCTTTGACCGGGTCGTCCAGGGCCACTCCTTCCGCCGAAAGCTCGCTTTCCAGCCGGCCGATGTTTTCCTCGTCCAGCAGGGGCATGTCCGGCTCTTCCTCGGCCACCCGCACGCCCCGCCGCTCCAGCGCGGCATACAGCTCATCCAGCCCTGCCACGTCAAAGTCGTGCTCGTCCATTGCGCGGCTCACCTCGTCCGGCGTCAATGGGCGGCGGCGGGCCCTTGCCGCCAGAATGCGCGTCATTTCCTCCACCTGCGGCGTCTGTTGCATTTCCCTCATTGTTCCCCCTCCGGCGGGCGCAGACACGCCCGGCTTGTTCCCAGCCGAAGGTCGATCAGGCATTACTCCCCGTCTGCGGGGTCATTGCCCTGCTTTTTGGCTCTCAGCTGCTCTAAATAGTCATTCAGTTGCTTGGGTGACATCTTGCCCGCCATGCTGCTCTTGGGCCGGCTGGCTGCGATGCGGTCCAAATACAGTTCCACGTCCTCCCTCGTCGCGTTCACGTCGCTGTACTGGGCCGAAAGGCGACTCAGCTCGGTCATAGTCTTTTCGCTCACCATCTGGGCCAGCACCGGCAGCGTAGCGGTGATTCCCTGCTCCTGGCAGCGGTAGATTGCCGCGTAGGCCTCCTTGAGGTCCGGCATAATGATCTCGTCCTCCGGCAAACGGCTGCGCACCAGCGGGATGTATCCCGGCTCCCGCAGCATAGCCACGATCAAGCGCTGCTCGGCGCTGGCCGCACCCAGGGCCTGCCGCCCTCCCGCCTGGTAGGGCGCGTGGATGGTATCCATCTCGCCGGAGTGCAGCAGCGCCCGCTGTTGGTCGCGCCGCTTTTTGGAGCCGCTGCGCTTTACCGCGTCGTCCAGCTGGGCGAGAATGGCGGTTTTGGAGATGTTGGTCTCCTCCGCCAGACGTCCCGCATAGACCTCCCGTTCGGTGGGATTGCTGCGGTCGGCCAAAAGTTCCACCGCTTCCTTTATATATTCCAGCCGCTCGGCGTCCTGCTTGAGGTCGTGTTTGCCGCGCAGTTGTCCCAGCTTGAATTCCAGCGCATTGCCCACTCCGTCCAGCAGAGCCTTAAAGCGCTCCGCGCCATATTTTTTAATGTATTCGTCCGGGTCCTTTGCGCCGGGTATTTGCAGCACCCCCACCTTCACCGGGCTGTTGCGGAACAGCTCCAGCGAGCGGTTGGTGGCCTTTTGCCCGGCCTCGTCCGAATCATAGCTCAGGATCACTTCCTCGGCGTACTGGCTGATCAGCCGCACCTGCTCGGGCGTCAGGGCCGTACCGCAGGCGCACACGGCTGTGTCGATGCCCGCCTGCTGCATGCTGATCACATCCATGTAGCCCTCGCACAGGATAAACCGCTTGGACACACTCTTTTTGGCAATCTGCATCGCGAACACCGTCTCAGATTTGTGGTACACCAGCGTCTCCGGGCTGTTGATATACTTGGGCTTGGAGTCGTCCAGCACGCGCCCGCCAAAGGCGATGATGTTGCCCCGCAGGTCAAAGATGGGGGTCATCACCCGCTTCCAGAACAGCGAGCGGATACTACCTGAATCGCTGCGCTTGAACAGGCCGCTGGCATCCAGCTCCTGCTGGGTATAGCCCTTGTCGCGCAGATGGTCCAGCAGCACCCAGCCGTTGTCGGGGGCGTAGCCCAGACCAAAGCGCGCGATGGTGCGGTCGTCCAAGCCGCGCCGCCGCCAGTAGGCCCGCGCCTGGCGCGCCTCTTCGGTGGAGGAGTTGAGGCAGGCGTGGAAGAACCGCGCTGCCTCCTTGTTGATGGAGAGCACCCGGCTGCGCAGGCGGCCTGTCCCGTTATCTTCCGTAGGCCCCGGCATCCCGGCGCGCCCCGCCAGCAGCTTGACTGCCTCCGGGTAGTCGATGCTGTTGATCTTTTTGGCAAAGGTGATCACATCACCGCCCGCGCCGCAGCCAAAGCAGTAAAAGCTCTGTGTATCCGGATAAACAAAGAAGGACGGTGTTTTCTCGCTGTGGAACGGGCACAGTCCGCCGTACAGCCGCCCCTTGCGTTTGAGCTGGACATAGCTGCCCACCACATCTACGATGTCGTTGCGGCGCACCAGCTCTTCGATATATTCATGTGGGATCATTCTTTTTCACATCCTCCGGTGTCACAGCACATGCCATTTCTGCGGCACGAACACCTGCTCAAAGGTACGGATGGCAAACTCGTCGCTCATGCCGCTGATATAGTCGGTCACGGCGCGGTCGGCGCCCTCCTGATAGGCCAGCTGCACATAGAAATTGGTCATCCGGTCCGGATGGGTGAGGAAATACTCATACAGCTCTGCAATGACCTTTTCCACCTTGGCCTCTTCCCGCTTGGCGGTCTTGTCCACATACACGGTGGCGTACATAAAATCCTTGAGCATCAGAAACGCGGCCTGCTCCTCCGGGCCCACATGGACATCCGTCTCGCTGTGGGCCAGAATGCTGTTGATCATCGTGGTGATGCGCGCGGACTTTGTCTCGCCCAGCACTTCGGTGCAGCTCTTGGGCAGGGCGCGAGCGTCCAGCACCCCTGCACGGATGGCATCCTCAATGTCGTGGTTGACAAACGCGATCTGGTCTGCGATGCGCACGATACGCCCCTCCGGCGTCGCGGCCCAGGTACCCTTGGTATGCGTCACAACGCCGTTGCGCACCTCCCAGGTCAGGTTCAGGCCCCGGCCGTCCTTTTCCAGCTTGTCCACCACGCGCAGGCTCTGCATATAGTGGGTAAAGCCGTCCGGGCAGAGCATATCCAGCGCCCGCTCCCCCGCGTGCCCAAAGGGTGTATGACCCAGGTCATGCGCCAGTGCAATAGCCTCGGTGAGGTCCTCGTTGAGCCGCAGCGCCCGCGCAATGGTGCGCGCGATCTGCGCCACCTCCAGCGTATGGGTCAGGCGGGTACGGTAGAGGTCTCCCTCCGGCGAGAGAAACACCTGCGTTTTTTGCTTGAGCCGCCGGAACGCCTTGCAGTGGAGCACCCGGTCACGGTCGCGCTGGTACGCCGGCCGCAGCGGATCAGGCGGCTCCGGGCGGACGCGGCCGCGGCTGGCATCGCTGAAGCTGGCCCAGGGGGCCAGGGTCTGCCGTTCGATCTGCTCGGTGCGCTGCCGCACGTCTGTCTCCATATACAAAACCTCGCTTTCACAAAGAGGACTCCGCAGCCTGCGCATGAATGCTCAGGCCTTCCCCCACGTTTGGCAGAGTTCTGCATACAGGATTATACCGCAGATGCTTTGTCAAAGGGGGGAGTTTTTTGTCACCCTATTTTTAAAATCGTTCCCGTTTTTCCGCCAAAAAACGGCTGTTTTCGCAAGCCTCTGCCCCATGCGTTCTGCGCGCCAAGGCGCCAGCCGCGGCCGCGGTCTAT
>CAZYAX010000186.1:0-4160 GCA_964646195.1 uncultured Faecalibacterium sp.
TCGATGTGCATTGCTTCCGCGCCAAACGGCTTATCCCTCGAAGTTGGGGTCGTCCTTCAGGAAGTGGATGCTGGTGATGAAGGCGCTGTCCTCCGGGTCCTGGAAGGGCGCGTCCTTGACATACTTGTTGAGCTGCACCGCCGTGCGGTTGGGGTCGGCGATGGTGCCCGCGCCGCCAATGCAGCCGCCGGGGCAGCCCATGCCCTCCAGCAGATAGCCCTTGTACTTGCCTGCCTTGGCCAGCATCAGCATCTTTTTGCATTCGGCCAGGCCCTGCGCGGATGCGATCTTGACCTCCTTGTCGGGGTACCACTCGTGGATCTTGTCCGCCACAGCCTTGGCCACGCCGCCGGACTGCGCAAAGCCGCGGCCGGCGCCGGAGGCGTAGTGCATATCCTCTTCGGGAGAATCGTCCTCCAGCGTGTCGAAATCGAGGCCGCGGGCCTCAATAATGCCGGCCAGCTCCTCAAAGGTGAGCACGAAGTCCACGTCGCTGCGCACATGCCGGCGGCTGGCCTCCAGCTTTTTGGCGGCGCAGGGGCCGATGAAGCACATGCGGGCTTCGGGGTCGGCGGTCTTCATCATGCGGGCGGTAAACACCATGGGGGTCATGGTCATGGAGATGTTCTTGGCCAGCGCCGGGAAGGCGGTCTTGGCCATCATGCTCCACGCCGGGCAGCAGGAGGTGGCCATGAAGTCCAGCTTTTCGGGCACCTCAGAAAGAAAGTCCTTGGCTTCGTCCACGGTACACAGATCCGCGCCGATGGCCACCTCAACGGTGTCGCAGAAGCCCACGGCCTTGAGCGCCGCGCGCAGCTTGCCGGAGGTGTTGAGCTGCGGGAACTGGTTGATGAACGCCGGCGCGATCAGCGCATAAACGCGGTCGCCGCGGTTGAAGCTCTGGATGAGCTGGTAGATCTGGCCTTTGTCCGCAATGGCGCCGAAGGGGCAGTTCACGAGACACTGGCCGCAGGAAACACACTTGCTGTAATCGATCTCCGCGCGGCCCAGCGGGTCGGAGTGGATGGCGCCCATGCCGCAGGCGGTGGCGCAGGGGCGCTCGGTCTTGACGATGGCGTGGTAGGGGCACACGTCCACGCAGCGGCCGCACTTGATGCACTTTTCCTGGTCGATGGTGGAGCGCCCGCTCTCCCACACGATGGCGCCCTTGGGGCACACCTCCATGCACGGGTGTGCCAGGCACCCCTGGCACAGGTCGGAGACCTTGACCATCTTTTCGGGGCAGCGGTTGCAGGCAAACTTGATCACGTTGACCAGCGGGGGATCGTAATACTTATCCGCAATGGAGGCGTCCTCCAGACCGGACACAACGCTGTTGTGCTCGTCCATGCGGCGGGTGGGCAGGCCCATGGCCAGACGCACGCGCTCTTCAACGATAGCGCGCTCCAGGAAGATGTCCTTGCGCAGCTTGCCCTCCTCGCCGGGGATGATGGTGTAGGGGATCTTGCGCATCAGGTGGTTGGCCTGCTCGCCCTTGACGTTGGCGTAAGCCATGCGCGCGACCTCGGTGAACACCTGACGGCGGATCTGGATGACCGTGGTGTTGATTCCTCTAAAACTCATTTCCAACTCTCCTTTATCGGTGTTTTCCTTGGGAAGCTCCGGACCGGCTGCAGCCAAGGCCCCGGCATACAGCCCGGTGGACGCGCACAGAACGGCTCGGAAGCTCCCCGATGTGAACCGGCGCGGGCGGGGAACCTGTACCGGGGTGTTCCTACTGGTATTTTAGCATAAGAATGACAGATTGAAAAGGCTAAAATCAAAAAAGTCGTTACTTTTTTCACAAGTATATCAGTTGCAGCAATGCATCGGCGGGGGTGGCCTCGTGCCGCGGTGGACAAAAATACTTGCCACAGGCAGCGCAGAGCGATGCGGCGGCGCGCCCTTTATGGCGTTTGCAGCGCCTCGGCGCGCACGCGCTCGCCGTCGTAGCGGCCCAGACGCACCCGAAGGATCTGGCCGCTGGCGTGGCCCGGCGCGCTTACCACCACCGGCACATACAGCCGGGTATAGCCGGTGAACAGGGTACCGGAGAGGGGCGTCTCCAGCAGAACCTCATCCTCCATGCCCTCGCAGGCGGCCAGCACCTGAGCGCGCACGGCCTCGGCGCGGGCGTTCATAACGCGGCTGCGGGCCTGCTTTTCCCGCTCGGGCAGCTGGCCGGCAAAGCCGTAGGCCGGCGTGCCGCTGCGGCGGGAGTAGGGGAACACATGTACCTTCAAAAAGCCCACCTGCTCCAAAAAGGCGCAGCTCTCCTCAAAATCAGCCTCGCTCTCGCCGGGGAAGCCGCAGATGCAGTCAGTGGTAAAGCTGACCGGCCGGCCGCCGTAGGCCGCGCGCAGCCGGTCCACCACCTGAAGGTATTCCCCGGCGGTGTAGACGCGGCGCATACGGCGCAGCGTGGCGGTGCAGCCGCTTTGCAGGCTGAGGTGGAACTGGGGGCACAGTTTGTCCACAGAGGCCAGGCGGCGGATGGTGTCCGGCGTGAGCATATCGGGGTCCAAACTGCCCAGCCGGATGCGGCGGATGCCCTCCACCTGGGCGCAGTGCTCCACCAGCTCGATGAGGCTGGTGCCGGTGTCGGTGCCGTAGCTGGGCAGGGAGATGCCGCTGAGCACCACCTCGCGGTAGCCCGCTGCGGCCAGCTGGCGCAGCTCGGCCAAAACGCTGGCCTCGGCGCGGCTGCGCACCGGGCCGCGCGCCCGCGGGATGACGCAGTAGGCGCACTGGCGGTTGCAGCCGTCCTCCACCTTGATAAAAGCGCGGGTGTGGCTCTCGAAGCGCTCCACAGGCAGCTCCTCGAACTGCTCGTTCCGGGTATGCGGCGTGATGGAGACGATGCGCTCATGGCCTTCCAGCAGCTTGGCCACATCGCCCAGGATGGCGTGGCGGTCGCCGTTGCCGCAGACAAGGTCGGCCTCCATAAAGCGCGCGGCCTCCTCCGGGAAAGCCTGCGGGTAGCAGCCGGTGAGCACCGTGACCGCGCCGGGATTTTCGCGCTTGGCGCGGCGCAGCCACTTGCGGCTTTTCTGGTCGCCAAAGTTGGTGACGGTGCAGCTGTTGACGATGTACACGTCGGCAGCCTCGCCCTCCGGCACGATGGTGTAGCCGTTTTGACGGAAAAGATGCTCCAGCGCACCGGTCTCGTTGAGGTTGACCTTGCAGCCGAGCGTATAAAAACAAACTCGCATGATAGAAAAGATCCTTTCGCTGCGGACACGGTTGATCCATGATACTGCAACTATAATAGCATAAACCGGCGCGGGTTTCCATGGGGAAGGCGGCGCAAAACCGAATTTTCTCGTTTTTCCTGTTTGTAAAATTCTGTGCAATTGCTGCGCAGCCGGCATTTTGCCCTTGGACAATTTCCTGAATTTGTGATATAATGAAGCGTAGATACGAGTATTCAGCGTATACGAGAAGAGAGCGCCCGCAGGGGCGCGCAGGTGTGCCCATGCTGTTTATCCAAATGGTATAAAAATGACAGAGGGGCGGAGCTACGGAGGTGCGGTATGTTTCAAAAAAACGATTATGTGGTTTATGGGAATTTGGGCGTATGCCAGGTGCAGGACATTGTGACCCGTAAGTTTGAGGGGCTGGATGCCGCACACCTGTATTATGTGCTGGAGCCGCTCTACCAGGGCGGTGTGCTTTACGTCCCGGCAGACAATCCCAAGATATTCCTCCGGCCGGTCATCACGGCAGACGAGGCCAACCGCCTGATCGATGCGATCCCCACCGTAAAGAGCGAAGCCTTCCACAGCCGCAGCGCGCAGGAGCTGAGCGCCCACTACGAGGAAGCGCTCAGCTCCCACAAATGCGAGGATCTGATCGGGCTCACCCGGTCGATTTACAACAAAAAAGCCTATCTGGCGCGGCAGAACAAGAAGTTTGGCCGGGTGGACGAACACTTTATGAAGCGCGCGGAGGACAGCTTATACGGTGAGCTGGCCGTGGCGCTCAGCATCCCTCGCGACGAGGTGCCGGCCTATATTTCGAACCGCATTGGGGTAAAGTCGTGAGGAAATAAACGAGTGGAGAAAGCGGACAACGGCGTGACTTTGGCCACGGCGGCTTTGCAGTCACTAAGGAACCTCTGAACAAATCACGCCCTTCGGGCTTGGCACGCATCTTACCGG
>CAZYAX010000187.1:0-4129 GCA_964646195.1 uncultured Faecalibacterium sp.
ATCGGCACGGCTCGCCCGGCAATCTGCATACCAGATTTATTCAGAGCTTCCTTATTTTTCTGATCCTCAGCGAATCTCGATCCCCAGCTTGAACTTCAGGTTGCCCAGGATCTTCTTCACCGCGCGCTCCACCTGCTCGCCGGTCAGCTCGGCCTTGTCGTCCGCCAGCACCAGCGAGAAGGCCATACTCTTTTTGCCCTCGCCCAGGTTCTTGCCGCGGTAGACATCAAACAGCTTGACCTCCGTCACCAGAGGGCTCGCCTTGCGGATGGTCTCCTCGATCTCGCCGCAGGTGGTGGCCTCGTCACACACCAGCGCCAGGTCGCGCTTGACCGGCACATAGGGGCTGAGCGGCTTATAGCGGTAGTCCCCGCCCACGCAGGAGATCAGCGCCTCGTAGTCCAGCTCGGCCAGATAGATATTCTGGCTTTCCTTTTCGTCCTTGGCGATCTTGAGCTCGGCGTTCACTTCGTTGGCCAGCTTGCCGAACACGCCCAGCCGCTTGCCGTTGCAGTACACCGCCGCGCTGATGCCCGGGTGCAGCCAGGGCGCGCTTTCGCGCTCGTAGGTAAAGGCCAGGTCGAACGCGGCGGCCAGCGCCTCCACGGCGCCCTTGACCGTGAAGAAATCTTCCTCCGGGCCGAATGCGCCCAGGCACAGAGTCTGGCGCTCGTCCGGCCGCTCGGTCAGGGGCAGGCTCTTGGGCAGGTAGACCGGCGCGATCTCGAACAGGCGGCCCGCCGTGTTGCCCTTTTTCAGGTTGTCCACGATGACGTTCAGCATGGAGGGCGACAGCAACGTGCGCATGATGGAAAGGTTCTCGCTGATGGGGTTCAGGATTCGGATCGCCTGCCGCGCCGGGTCGTCCGCCGGAACATGCAGCATATCCAGCTCGGCCTGGGAATAGAACGCCAGCGTGGATGCCTCATAGAAGCCCTGGGCCGCCAGCAGGCGCTTGGCCTTCGTCATCTGCTTCTGGCTGCGGTTCAAACCGCCGTTGGTCACCGCCGCGCTCTTGAGGAAGGTGGGCACGATGTGGTCATAGCCATACTCCCGGATGACCTCCTCCGCCAGATCGGGGAAATCGTCCACATCCTCGCGGTAGAGCGGCACGCTCACCTTCCACTCCGGGCCGGCCGCGTCCACAGTGAAATCCAGACGGGTAAGGATGTCGATCATGGTCTGCTGCGGCACCTCGATGCCCAGCACGGCGTTGATCTTTTCCGGCGTGGTGGCGATCACCTTGCGCTCCAGCGGGCGGCCATCGGTGCAGTCGAATTCCAGCGTGGTGATATCGCCGCAGTCCAGCTCCTGGATCAGGTGCAGCGCGCGGCGCAGGCCCAGCTCCGGGGAATAGCGGTCCACGCCCTTTTCGTAGCGGGCGGAGGAATCGCTGGACTGGCCCAGCGCACGGCTGGTCTTGCGCACCGAATCGCGGGCAAAGGTGGCACATTCGAACAGCAGGCTGGTGGTGTTCTGGTCCATGCCGGAGTTGGCGCCGCCCATCACGCCGGCCAGCGCCACCGGCTTTTCGGCATCGCAGATCACGAGGTTGTTCTCCGTCAGGCTGAATTCCTTCTCGTCCAGCGTGACGATCTTCTCGCCCGGGCGGGCGCGGCGCACAATGATGCTGCGGCCTGCCACCTTGTCCAGGTCAAAGGCGTGCATGGGCTGGCCCATTTCCAGCAGGGTGTGGTTGGTGATATCCACCACGTTGCTGATGGAGCGCAGGCCGCACAGCGCCAGGTGCCGCTTCATCCAGCGGGGAGACTCGCCCATGCGGATGTTGCGCACATAGTGGGCCATATACCGCGGGCACAGATCCGGGGCCAGCACCTGCACCGAAATGGGCTCGTCCGGCTCCAGCACGGCGGTGTAATCCAGCGCCGGCATATGCAGGGGCTTGTCCAGCACGGCGGCTACTTCGCGGGCGATGCCCAGCACCGACTGGCAGTCGGGGCGGTTGGCCGTGATCGAGATGTCAAAAATAAAGTCGTCCAGGCCCACCACCTTGCAGATATCCGTGCCGGGGACGGTGTCCTCGGGCAGGATCAGCAGGCCATACACGTCCGCGCCGGGATAGAGGTCGTCGTTGAGGCCCAGCTCCTCGCCGGAGCAAAGCATTCCGTTGGACTCCACACCCTGCATCACGCGCTTTTTGATCCGGACGCCGCCGGGCAGCGTGGCGCCGTCCAGCGCGGCGGGCACATGCGCGCCCACAAACACGTTGGGCGCGCCGGTGCTGATGCAGATGTCTTTGCCACAGGGGCCGCAGTCCACCAAACATTTATAAAGATGGGTGCCCTCCTGCTTTTCCATTTCGGTCACCACGCCGACTACCACGCGGTCGATGCCGGCGGACAGGTCGATCAGCTCCTCCACCTCGAAGCCGCAGGAGAACAGCTTCTCCTCCAGCTGCTGCGGGGTGACGTCGATGTCCACATATTCCTTTAACCAACTATAGGGTACTTTCATTTTGTTCTATCCTACCTTTCTTTGTGCCGGGTCACTCCTGGAACTGCTTGAGGAAACGCAGGTCGTTTTCGAACATCAGGCCGATGTTGTTGATGCCGTATTTGAGCATGGCGATGCGCTCGATGCCGATGCCGAAGGCGATGCCGGAATACTCGTCCGGATCGATGCCGCAGTTTTGCAGCACCTTGCGGTTGACCACGCCGCCGCCCAGCACCTCGATCCAGCCGGTGTGCTTGCACAGGCTGCATCCCTTGCCGTGGCATTCAAAGCAGCTCACGTCCACCTCGACGCTGGGCTCGGTGAACGGGAAGTAGGACGGGCGCAGCCGGGTGCGGACATCCTCGCCGAACAGCCGCTGCACCAGCTGATCCAGCATACCCTGCAAATCGCACAGGGTGATGCCCTTATCCACCACAAGGCCCTCCATCTGGTGGAACATGGGGCTATGGGTAGCGTCCGAGTCCGAGCGGAACACGCGGCCCGGCGCAAGGATCTTGATGGGCAGCTTTCTGGTCTGCATGGAGCGGATCTGGCCGTTGGAGGTCTGGGTGCGCAGCAGGAACTTATCGTTCAGATAGAAGGTATCCTGCATATCGCGGGCCGGGTGGTCCTTGGGAACGTTCAGCAGGGTGAAGTTGTGGTCATCGTCCTCGATTTCCGGGGTATCGAACACCTCAAAACCCATGCCCGCGAAAGCATCGATGATCTGGTCGCGCGTGAGGTTGAGCGGGTGCAGCGCGCCCATGGGGCGAGTCCTGGCGGGCATGGTGATGTCCACGGCCTCGGCGGCGTTGCGGGCGGCCAGCTCAGCCTCCATGACGCGCACAGCCGCAGCGTCGTAGCCGGCCTGCACCTTCTGTTTGAGCTCGTTGATGACCTTGCCCATCGCGGGGCGCTGGCCGGCGGGGACGGTGCGCAGATTCTTCATCAGCGCGGGGATCTTGCCGTTTTTGCTCAGGTATTCCTGCCAGAAGGAGGCCAGCGTCTCCTTGGACGCCACCTGCGCAAGGCTCGCCTGCGCCTGACGGGAAAGCTCTTCGATGATTTCCTGCATGGATTTTGTCTCTCCTCTTTCTTCGATCGTATTTTGCAGCGGATAAAAAGGCTCCGTCCCCTGCCGGCCTGCTGGCCGTGCGAAAGGGGACGAAGCCTTGTAAGATCACATGCTCCGCGGTACCACCCGGATTCTGCCCCGCAGCCAAAGCCGCGGCGCAGCGCTCAAATGCCGGTAACGGGGCAGCCCGTCCCGCACTACTGGGCGTATGCCGTTCGCACAGGCCGCTCGGGAGCGAACTTCCGCTGCACTGCCTCCGGGGGCCCTTTCAGCCGGTGAAGCCCCTCTCTGCACTGTGCCCATGCCGCGTACTTTCTCCGTCATAGCGTTTGAACTATTCAGGGTTTGGAACAATGATTATGTTACCACATTTGCCCGCGGTTTGCAAGCGGTACGCGCACAGTTTTTTTGCGCTTCTTTGCCCGCCCCACCTGCAACTGATTCTATAGATGCGGTTGGACCGGCTGCCCCTCTGTTTTCCCGAAAAAGGTGCGGCCCGCTTGCACGGGCCGCACGATTCAAGATCCTGGGGTTTTACTTACTCTGCGATTTCCTTGCGTTTTTTACCGTCCAGCGTCAGCCAGGCAAGGCCCAGGCCGG
>CAZYAX010000188.1:0-4050 GCA_964646195.1 uncultured Faecalibacterium sp.
CGGCAATCTGCATACCAGATTTATTCAGAGCTTCCTTTATTCCTTGCGCAGCCCCGCCCGCACCGCCGCCAGCATCTGCGCGCCGTCCAGCGGCGGGACGGGCAGCAGATTGAACGCCCCGGTGAGCAGATTTGCCGCAAAAAAGGCATCGTCCCACAGGGTGACACACCGGGTGAGCCGGAGCCACCACCCCGCCGCCAGAAGGGCGTTGACCGCCGGGCCTGCGGCAGCCAGCCAAAAGGTCTGCGCGGCGGTGAGCGCGCAGCCGCGCGTCCTCATGCAAAAGCCGGTCATCGTCACCTCAATCACCGGCAAACGGCGCTGCATCGCGCAATAGACCAGGATATGCCCGCATTCGTGCAGACAGGCCGCCAGCAGGCCGATGCGCAAAAAATGGCTGCTGTCAAAGTACAGCAGCAGATACAGCGCCATGCAGGAAGGCAGCGGATCCCGAAATACCAGCGGGCCTGCTTTGACCTGCCGGGAGAGTGCCGGCAGCCTCATGCACTTTCCTCCGGCAGATGCAGTGCCGCAGCGGGGTCATAGCGCGTCCCGTTTTGCAGCATCTCAAAGTGCAGGTGCGGACCGGTAGCCTCGCCGGTCTGCCCTGCCGTCCCCAGCAGCTGCCCGGCCTGCACCACCTCCCCTGCGCGCACAAAGAGATACTGCAAATGCGCATAGATTGTTTCTTCCCCGTTTGCATGGTGTATCCGGAGATAGTTGCCATAGCTTGTACTGCGCTTTGCCAGCGTGATCACTCCGTCCAGCGCCGCAAGCACCGGCGTTCCCTCCGCGCAGGCCAGGTCGTCTCCCCGATGAAACCTCAGCTCCTGCGCGAGCGGATGAATACGCCACCCATAACCGGAGGAAAACCACCAGGCCGTGCCCTCCAGCGGGAATGCCAGCTCCTGCGCCGGAAGATATGCCTGCATCGAACAGCCCGCAGGGGCTGCCTGTGCGGCTTGTACGGAGAGCACCGGGATGCTCTCCAGCACAGCCGACGCAAACCGCACCAGCTGCGGCGAAAAACCGGCCTCCTCGAACCACTCGAAGTAATATTGCCGTGCCGCCTCAAAAACAGGCGGGCACAGCGTGCGGCACAAAAGCAGCACACCCAAAAGCACCGCGCACAGCTGCATCTGAAGCCGCAGCACCCGCGTGCGCGCGGCCTTATCCTGCCGGCGCTGTGCGTGCAGCGCTGCCTTTTCCCGCAGCTCTGCTTTAGGGGCCGCGTCTCGCTGTGCCCCGAAAGTCGGGGCTGCGCCATCTGGTTCCCTCCCCTGCAGCCCGGGCGCTGCCCGCCCCGCCGCAGAAGCGGCGTGCGGCGCGGCAGAGGCTGTTTTTGACGCGCGAACCGGGGCTGTCCCGCGTTTTTTCCTTCCCGCCTTCTGTCGTTCCCTTGCCATGCCATCCCTCCGTTTTCCCTTTCATCTCTATGCCGGAAGGCAGAGCAATATACGCAAAATCTCCCGGAAAGGCCAACCTCTCCGGGAGATTTTCCGCAAACCCTATAACACTGGCAGAAAACGGTTCAATGCTTGCCGCCGCGGCCAAAGAGCGAGAGCAGGCGGCTGCCCAGCTTTTGGCGGCGTTTGGCGGAGTAGACGACTGGCGCCGCCTTTGCGGCCTCTGCCGGCTGTTCCGGCGGCAAATCGGGCTGAGCGGGGGCCGGCTGCGCCGCAGCGGGCGCTGCTGCTGCCGGCTGGACGGCCGGAGCGGGCTGTGCCGGGGCTGCATGCGCTGCAACAGGCTGCGGCCGGCTCTCCATAACGGCCGGCCCTGTTTCCTTCGCCGCTTGTGCCTGCAAAGCAGGCTTTGCGCCCGCCGGAGCAGGCTGTGCGGCAATAGACTGCGCCTTTGGTTCCACCGCCGGCTCGGGCCGTGCTGGCCTGGAGGCCGGTGCGGCGGCCTGCCGCCGGTCGGTCCAATCGTCCTGCAGCAGGGCGTACATGTCCATCTGGCTGTTCACCAGCGCCTCGCCGGGGGCGGGCTTTACCTTCTGGTAGCTGCCGTCCGGGCGCATCTCCCGTGCATTGACGTTATCCCGCAGCTGAAGCTCCAAAATGTCGGTGAGCCTCTTTACCAGCGCGGGGTCCTGCACATGCACACCCACCTCCACGCGGCACTCGGTGTTGCGGGTCAAAAAGTCACCCGAGGCGATGTACAGGCGGGTGGTCTCCCCGTCAAAGAAGCTGTAAACGCGCCCATGCTCCAGATAGCGGCCCACGATACTGCGGATGTGCAGGTTTTCGGTCTTGCCCGGCACACCGGCGCGCACGCAGCAGATGCCGCGCACGATCATGTCGATGCGCACGCCGGCGCAACTCGCCTCCTCCAGCTTGAGGATGATGTCCTTATCGCTGATGGAATTGTTTTTGAGGATCATGGAGGCCGGGTGCCCCAGGCGCGCTGCGGCGATCACCCGGTCCATCTCCTCCAACAGCACGCTCTTGAAGCGCAGCGGCGCCACCAGCATTGCGTTGCTGGTCTCGGTGAGCTGCTGCACGGCCAGGTTTTTGAATACATTGGATGCTTCCTCGCCGAGGCTGTGGCTGGAGGAGATAAACGAATAGTCGGTATACAGCTCGCTGGTCTTTTCGTTGTAGTTGCCGGTGCCGATTTGGGTGATGTAGGAGTAGCCGTCCGCGCTGCGGCGGGTGATGAGGGTGAGCTTGGAGTGGACCTTGTAGTCCTCAAAGCCGTACACCACCGTGCAGCCGGCTTCCTCCAGCTGCTTGGACCAGTCGATGTTGTTCTGCTCGTCAAAGCGGGCGCGCAGCTCCACCAGCGCCACAACCTCCTTGCCGTTTTCGGCGGCCTCCATCAGCGCCTGCACGATCTGGGACTCCCGCGCCATGCGGTACAGGGTCATCTTGATGGAAACGACGTCCGGATCCACCGCAGCCTTTTTCAGCATAGCAATAAAGGGCCGGATGGACTGGTATGGGTAGCACAACAGCACGTCGTGGCGGCTTACCTCCTCGGTCAGGTCATAGTCCGGCGGGGGCAGCATGGGCCGGGCCGGCGTATAGCACAGCTCGCGGTTGCCGTCGCTCTCGATGCGCGCAGCCACCTTGTAGAAAAAGCTCAGATCCAGCGGGCTCTTTTGCTCAAACACCCGCTTGTGGCTCAGCTCCAGCCGGCTGCACAGGATGCGCACGATCTCCGCCGGGGCGCTGGGCGTGAATTGCAGCCGCACTGCGGCCAGCTTGCGCCGCCGCTTGAGCAGCTCGGCCATGATCTCCCGGTAGTCGATGTCATGGTCCATCATGCCCTCTTTCACGTCGATGTCCGCATTGCGGGTCACACGGAACAGGCACTTCTCCATGATGGTTTCCTTGTCGAACACCGCCCCCGCAAAGTGCAGGATCAGCTCCTCGGTCAGGCCAAAGCAGGTCACGCCGTCCTTCTTGACAAAGTGGATGCGCTCCACCTGGCTGGAAATGGGGATGATGCCCAGGCTGTGCTCCCCGCTGCGCTTATCCTTGAGCAGCACACCCAGGTAGATCTCCTTGTTGCGCAAAAACGGGAACGGGTGGCGGTTGTCCACAATCTGCGGGCTCAGGACAGGGAACAGCTCGCTCTGGAAGTATTTCTTCCAGAAGTGCTCTTCCTCCTTGGTCAGCTTAGAATAATTGATCTTGGAATAGCCGCGCTGGGCCAGCATTTCCATCACGCGCGCGTAATATTTGTCGCAGTCCTCCTGAAGCGCCGCCGTCTTGGGCATAATGGCGCTGAGCTGCTCCTCGGCGGTCATATAGGTCTTGTTTTCCGGCGTCTCCTTTTTGCCCTTTTTCAGGTTGGCGCGATCCTGCAAGGAACCCACGCGCACCATGAAAAATTCGTCCAGATTCGAGCCGTAAATAGCCAAAAACTTCATCTGCTCCGCCAGCGGCACGTTTTTATCCTTGCCCAGCGCAAGCACACGCTGGTCAAAATCCAGCCAACTGAGCTCCCGGTTAATAAAAATGCCGTCATCCTTCATACGGATTCCCCCTCTGTTTGCAATGCTTCGATCTCTCTTGCTTAGGAACCTCTGAACAAATCACG
>CAZYAX010000189.1:0-4043 GCA_964646195.1 uncultured Faecalibacterium sp.
GGCAAGATGCGTGCCAAGCCCGAAGGGCGTGATTTGTTCAGAGGTTCCTTAGAAGCCGTATTCCATAGGCCGGTAAGGATCCGGCCAGCTGGTGCTGTGCGCCCGCTACCGCGCCAGGGAGTACACCCACCGGACCCCGGAAAAGACCCGGATACACGCGCTGCACGCCTGCGAATATTACTTCTTATCTATACTTTCCCTCAAACAAAGCATCCGGCAAGCCGGAAGCTGTAATATAGTATAGCATGATTTAGGGCAAAGAAAAAGAGCCTTTTTCAAATGAAGCGGCGTGAATAGCCGACCCTGGAAGGGACAAGGTGGAAAAATCGAGCCGGGCAAGCCGGCAAGGGCGAACAGGAGGGCCTTTTTTACTACGACTTTTTTTACGGCTTTTGAAAGTCATAAATCAGGCAAAAACAGCCCAAAGCGGCGAAACCCGAAAGTTTGTGTAGAAAGAAAAACCGCATGAACACTGGATTTTCCAAGTTCCATGCGGTTTTTAAATTGGAGCAGGATACGGGACTCGAACCCGCCGCCTACTGCTTGGGAAGCAGTCGCTCTACCGGATGAGCTAACCCTGCACGGTGCTCTATTATTTTAGCAACCGGCAGCGCATTTGTCAACTCTTTTTTGCGAAAAAGTCCGTTTTAGCCGTTTATACCAGCCCGTGCCGTTCCATTGCCTGCGCGATGCCGTCCTCCCAGATGGGCGCAGTGACCTCGTCCGCAATGGCCTTGAGCGCGCCGCAGGCGTTGCCCACCGCGATGCCGTGGGCGCAGTATTGCAGCATGTCGCTGTCATTTTTGCCGTCGCCAAAGGCGTAGGTGTTGGCCAGCGGGATGCCAAGATGCGTGCATACCGCCTCAATGGCCGAGGCCTTGCTCACGCCGGGCACGGTCAGCTCGCCGCTCTCCCTGCCAAAGGAGGGCACCGTGCAAGGGATCACCTTGAATTCCTGCATGAACTCGTCGTGCACCCGCTGCCAGGGGATGCCCGCCTTTTCCAAAAAGCAAATTTTATTTACGTCGTCCCGGTGCAGATCCTGCCCGGTGATGAGAGCCTCGATGAACTGGCTGGGCGATTCGGCCTTTTTGCGGCGCGCTTCGGGGTCGTGCTCCAGATCGCCGTATTTCATCCGTTCCAGCCGGGGCACCAGGTTTTTGCTGGCGTACAGTCCGCCGTTGGATTCGATGTAATAATCAAACCCATTCGCCTCAAAATAATCTACCACATGCCTGATCTGCTCCGCCGTCACCCGCTTGTGGTACAGCATTTGGCCTCCGGTCTCCACAAAGCCGCCGCCTGCGCCGATGATGCCGTCAAAGCCGACGTCCAGGATATAAGGATAGATCTCCGCTTTGCTGCGGCCCGTGCATAGAAAGCACAGATTGCCTCTTGCGCGGGTGGCACGGATCGCCTCGATCGCAGAGCGGGGGATATATTCCTGCGCGCCGCTCACATCTACCAGGGTGCCGTCCACATCGAATAAGATCAGGTTGCGTTCCATATATACACGTTCCTTTCCAGCATTGTTCCTTGCTGCATAAAAGTGTAACATACATGCGCAATAAAAGCAAGCTGCACAAAATGGGTTGCATTTTGCCTGCCAAACCGCGTATAATGGGGGATAAAGCAGGCGATAGCACCCATAATGTTACCGCGGCAAAACCGCAACCGTAGAAGCTGCGGAACCTCTGAATCGATCGCGGCGAACGCCTTGGCGCCAGATCGAATCAGAGGCTCCCTGCAAATCAAAGGAGAAAACGCTTATGCTTACCGGTATCCCGCTTTTACACTATTTCCAATGTAAAAATTCCTACAGCGGCAGCCATGTGGGGATGCGCTATCTGTTCACTCCCGCCAAGCGCAAGGTGGCTGCAGAGGATGGCAGCGAAAGGGAAGAGTCCATTTTGACGGTGGACATCTGGCCCGAGCCATGGGCGCTGGAACGCACCGACCCGGCCCTGCGCCGGCAGGAAGTGTTTCCCCTGACAGAAGAGGGGCGCAGCGCGGCCATTGCGCTACTGGCCGAGGCATACAAGGCGGACGAAGAGCGGTGGAACAGCTGCCCCGGCATTTTGGACTGTGAGCCGTGGAGCCCGCCGCAGGAGAAGGACGTATAAAAACGCACCGGAAAAGGAGGGACTGCGCTATGGCAACGTGGCAGACCGGAACAACAAACGGGGGAGAGCGGCCGCCCTTTCGCCTTTTGTACCCGCCGCATACAGAGGCAAAGGCTTCGCCCCTGCCGGATACAAGCTTTCTCCATGCGCTGCAGATCGACCAGATGGTCTCGGTGCGTCGGGAGAGCTTCCGCGGCTTAGCCGACCTGCGGCTGGAGCAGTTTTTCTCCTGTGACCCGGAGGTGCTGGCATGGCGGGTGGATGTGACCATGGAGCTGGTGGAGGATACGGCGCTGTTCGGGCTTGTGAGCGATGCGCTGCCGCTGATCCGGGATGCGGCCGAGATGCGCAAGGAGCTCAACGGCAGCTCTTCCAGCGTGGAGAGCGGGCTGGCTTCCACCCGTTACCTGGAGCTGTATCTGGAGCTGATGGAGCTGTTCAGTACCCGGCTGGCCGGCACCTCGCCCCGGAGCGCCGGTCTGCAAGGCCTGAAAGCGGAGATCGAAGCGCGCTGCCAAAGCGAGGACTACCGCCATCTGCAACAGCACCTGCAAACGCTGGAATACAAGATCGGCCACATAAAGAGCATTACGCTGGGCGTGAACCTGGACGGTACGCTCAAGGTGACGGATGCGGGGCTGCTCTCGGTAAACACCGAAAAATACCGCCAGGGCAGCGTAATGGACCGGCTGCTGGGCCGGAGCAAAAGCGACCCGATGGTGTGTATGTCCGGCTTTGCCAGCGTGGCCAAGACCGCGCGCGAGGAGGAAAAGCATGCCCTCGACCAGGCGGTGTGCCGCGCACTGGATACGGCCTTTGACCGCACCATTCGCAGCTGGGAGCCGGTAATCGACCGGTATTTCAACGATGAGACGGAGTTTTTTATAGGTCTTTTGGACGATCTGCGGTTCCTCTCGGCGGCAGTGAGCTTCTTGCTGGAATTGCGGCGGCTGGGGTGCAGGCTTTGCCGCCCGGAGATACGCCCGGTGGAAGAAAAAGCCCTGCGGCTGAAAAACGTGTACAATCCCATGCTGGCGCTGAAAACCGACGGGCGGGAGGCTGTGGTGGCCAATGATTTCTGCTACGACGAAAAGGGCCGGTTTTATCTGGTCACCGGCCCAAACCACGGAGGGAAATCCATCTTCTGCTATTCGCTGGGCATGGCGCAGGCTCTGTTCCAGCTGGGGCTGCCCGTACCCGCCGAGGAGGCCGTGATGAGCCCGGTGACAGCCATCTACACCCATTTCCCCGCGTCGGACGAGGACAACTACGGCAAGGGCCGGCTGGAAAGCGAGTGCGCGCGCATGGGCGAAATCATGCGCCGGGTGCGCGGCACCGACCTTTTGCTGATGGACGAGAGCTTCAGCTCTACTAGCCTGCTGGAAGGCAGCTATATCGCAGGCGAGATCCTGTGCGCCATCAGCGTGATCGGCTGCGGGGGACTGTATGTGACCCACATCCACGAGCTGACCCAGCAGACCGCGCGCTTCAACGCGACGCCGGGGCGCACGGGCTGCATCGACAATCTGGTGGCCCAGATGCAGAGCGTGGCCGATGGCACCCGCAGCTACCGCATCCTGCGCACGAAGCCGGATGGGCTGAGCTATGCGAAGGACATCGCACGCAAGTACGGTTTGAGCTGTGAGGAAATTTTGGGAAAACGCTGAAATAAAAGAGGCGCCCGCGCAAAGCCTGCGGTGCAAAGCAGGATCTGCTGCGGGGCCTTTTGAAAAAACGGATGGACGCCAAGCTCGCGCATAAAGGCCCGCACCCAGCCACCCAGAGTGGCGGCGCAGGAGTTTTCCAAGCGAATGCCCAGAGAAGTGGAACCCCGCTGCCGCAGGCAATGAGGTGAAACCGTGGGTTCCGGGCTTCATTTGCGGGAAAAGCTCCTAAGCTGCCGCTCTTGATGCCGCTTTC
>CAZYAX010000190.1:0-4010 GCA_964646195.1 uncultured Faecalibacterium sp.
CGGCACGGCTCGCTCGGCAATCTGCATACCAGATTTATTCAGAGCTTCCCTAAAACGGTCTGGCAGGCTGCCCGCTGGCAAGGGTGCAGCCCAAACAAAACGCAAAACCGCTGTTTTGCACGTTTGCCGGCGTTCGAGCCGAATGCGGTGCGCGCAGCAGCCAACGCACGAGTCAGATGCCGTTTAAAGGCTTACCGAATAACTGTATCATGTTTTGCACAAATAAGCAAGGCTTATTCTGTTGAATCTGCAAAAGAGGCCCCGGCAAATGCGCCGCTCTCGCCTTCCAGCACCCGGCGCGAGCGCTCCTGCACAAACTGCTGCGTGTACAGCCGCCAGTAGTAGCCCTTTTGCGCCAAAAGCTCCGCGTGGGTGCCGCGCTCTACGATCTTGCCGTCCTTCATGGCCAAAATCACGTCCGCGCTGCGGATGGTGGACAACCGGTGTGCGATCACAAAGCTGGTGCGCCCATGGGTCACTTCCCCGATGGCGCGCTGGATGGCCTGCTCGGTCAGCGTGTCCACGCTGCTGGTGGCCTCGTCCAGCACCAGGATGCGCGGGTCGGCCAGCAGCGCGCGCGCAAAGCTCAGCAGCTGCTTTTCGCCGGTGGAAAGCCGGTCGCCGCCCTCGCCCACCGGGGTGTCGTAGCCGTTTTCCATGCGGGCGATCACCTTACCGGCGCACACGCGGCGCACGGCCTCCTCGATCTGCTCCATGGTGGCGTCCGGGTTGCCGTAGCGCAGGTTTTCCAGCACAGTGCCGCTGAACAGATGCGGCGTTTGCAGCACATAGCCCAGATGGCTGTGCAGCCACAGCTGGCTGCGCTCGCGCGCGTCCCGCCCGTCGATCAGCACCTGGCCTTCGGTGGGCTCATAAAAACGGCACACGAGGTTGACCAGCGTGCTCTTGCCCGCGCCGGTCTCACCCACGATGGCCACCATCGCCCCCTGGGGCACCCGCAAATTAAAGTGCTCCAGCACGTTTTCGTCGCCGTCCGGGTAGCGGAAGGTCACGTCCCGGAACTCGATCTCTCCATCCAGCGGCTCCCAGTTTTCGGTCTTGGGGTGGAAGGCGTCGCCGTATTTCTCAACAACCTCGGGCGTGTCAGTCACATCCGGCCGGGTGTGCAGCAGGCGCTGGATGCGCTCGATGTTCACCTGGCAGTTGATGAGGCTGCCGATGGCGCCCATCAGGTCCTGCATATAGGAGCCCATCGAGGTGGCATAGTTCATAAACACCGAAAGACTGCCCACCAGCAGCAGGCCGGAACGGGTGAGTATGCCGCCCCGCCACAGCACCAATGCCAACATCGTGTTGGACACCAGCAGGATGCTGCTGCGGAACAGCGCCTGATACCGGCCCGCACACACCGCGGCGGTGTGCATCGCGCCGGTATCGGCTTCAAAATCCTGCTGCATCCGCTTCTCCACCACCAGCGACTTGATGGTGGCCGCCCCGGTGATGCCCTCGTTGAAGTCGCCCGTGATGATGCTGTTCAGCTCCCGCACCCGGCGGTTGGCGGCCATGAGCCGCTTTTGGAACCAGCCTGTCACGCCCGCCAGCACCGGCATCACGCACAGCAGCACCAGCGCCAGCCGCGGCTCCAGCCGGAACATGACCACAAAAATGGCTGCGATGTATACGACACTGCATACCAGATCCAGCAGGCCCCAGCTCACGATCGAGCCGATGCGGTTGGGGTCCGAGATAACACGGGAATGGATGTAGCCCACGCTGTTCTGGTTGAAATAGCTGAACGAGAGGGTCTGCACATGGTCAAAACAGGCCTGGCGCACGTCCCGGTCCACCAGCACTTCCACCTGGTTGGACACAAAACAGCCCCAGTTGTCGGCCAGCGTCCCGGCGATGCACAGCAGCAGGTAACACACAAAGAACACCGGCAGCGTATCCAGCGTATTTTCCCCGATGTAATGGTTGATGGCATAGTTCTGGAACAGCGGCAGGCAGGCCGTGATCACGCTGCTCAGGCCCATACAGCCCACCAGCACCGCGATTTTCCACCGGTGCGGGCGGATAAACGGCCAGATGGCCGGGATGCCGTACCATTTGAGGTGCGGCGTTTTCGTTTTGGCCTCAGGCATGCTCCGGCGCCTCCTTTCCCTGCTGGATGCCGCAGATGGTGCGGTAGAGCCCCGGCCGGGCCGCGAGCTCGGCATGGGTGCCCTCGGCGGTGACGCGGCCGTCCTCCAGCACGAGAATTTTGTCCGCTGCCATCAGGGTGGTGATGCGGTGGCTGATGAGGATCACGGTGGCCTTGCCCATGTACTGTTTGAGATTTTCGCGGATGCGCGCGTCGGTCTCGGTATCCACCGCCGAGAGCGAATCGTCAAAAATGAGGATGGGCGCGCCGCCGATCAACGTGCGCGCGATGGCGGTGCGCTGCTTCTGCCCGCCGGAGAGTGTGACGCCGCGCTCGCCCACAAAGGTGTCGAACCCTTTGGCAAAGCCATCCGCCACGTCCTCCATGCAGGCCGCACGGGCGGCGGCGCGCACCTCGTCCATCTCCCGCGACGGGCGGGTAATGGCGATGTTGTCCGCGATGCTGCGGCTGAACAGGTACGGCTCCTGGAGCATATAGCCCACGTTGCGCCGCACCCAAGCCGCCTGCATATGCTGGAGGTCCTCGCCGCCCACCGTAATGCGCCCTTGTTCCGGGGCCAGCGGGTACAGCCGGGCCAGCAGGCTCATCAGGGTGCTCTTGCCGCTGCCGGTGCCGCCCAAGATGCCCAGCGTCGTGCCCGCCGGAATGGTAAAGCTGACGTCGTGCAGCACCTCCGGCTGGCCAGGGTAGCCAAAGCGCACATGCTCAAACACGATGTCCCGATCCATGGGCGGCGCAGTTGCGCCGGGCGGGTCCTGCTCCACGGGCGCGGCCATGATTTCCTGCAAACGGGAGATGGACACGCCCGCCTTGCTCATCTCGCTCAGGGTTCGGCCCAGCATACGCACAGGGCCGGTGAGCATCGTTACATACAAAAGCGCAGCCAACAGCCCGCCCAGCGTGAAGGCGCCCTTCACGCACAGCACCGTGCCCCAGCACAGCACGGCCAGCGTGACAAAGCCGGTGAACAGGCTGTTGATGCTCCAAAAAAAGCTCAAGTGCTTTCCCAGCTGCACCCAGCGGTCCGTAACGCGCTCATTCTGCGCGGCAAAGCGCTGCTGCTCGGCGGCCTCGCGGCCAAAGGCACGCACCACGCGCACGCCGGTGAGGTTTTCCTGCGCGATGGTGGAAAGCACGCCCTCCTGCTCGTCGCACTGGCGGAAGCCCGCCCCGATGCGCTTGTGGAACCGGTAAGAAAAGCCTATCATCACCGGGATGCTCGCCAGCACGGCCAGTGCCAGCTGCGTGTTGACCCCAAACAAAAAGCTCATGGCCAACACAATGGTGATCGCCTGGCTCAGCAGGTTGACCAGATGGCTGGACAAAAACTCCTTGACCATCTCCACATCGCTGGTGCAGCGCTGGATGATGTCGCCGGTCTGGTGGGCGCTGTGCCAGCCTGTGCTCAGCTGCTGAAGCCGGCCGAACAGCTCGTCCCGCATGGTTTTGACAAAGGTCTCCCCGCCGCGCGCGGTGTTCATCTGGTAGGCGTAGCGCAGCACCGCCGCCAACAGCGAGCAGGCCACCAGCGCCAACGCCGGGGCCCAGAGGTTAGTGCGCAGCCAGTCCACACCGCCGCGCGCTTGCAGCCAGGCGTCCAGCGGCGCGGGCAGGGCCGCGGCCTTGCCGCCCAGCACGCTGTCCACCGTAAACTGGATGATGCGCGGCCGTATCATATCCGCCAGCGTGGACAGGCACGCCAGCACGATGCCCAGCGCAAAATACCGCTTTGCGCCGCGCAAAAATACCCGGAGCATTTCCGGGCCGGTCATTTCCCGATGCATTGGTTCTCCCCTCTCTTGCTTTTTCTGGCCGTCAAGCCGGCTTTTGCTTCCTGTTTTTCTATGGAACCTCTGAACAAATCACGCCCTTCGGGCTTGGCACGCAT
>CAZYAX010000191.1:0-3992 GCA_964646195.1 uncultured Faecalibacterium sp.
TAATGTTTATTTTCGCCGCTATTGTATCATATCCGTTTCGGTTTGTAAAGCACCTGCGGACAGCCCGGCACGCTCCACAGCCGGCAGGGTCAGCCGGGCTCGTCCAGCCAATACAAAACCTCGCATACCTGTGCAAAAATCGCCGCACTTGAGAAAGCCGCATCCGTCTGGCCGTCCTGCATCACTACGACGGTGTAGCGGGGCGCGTCGCCGGGGTAAAAGCCTGCGAACCAGAGATTTTTATACTCCTCCCCCGCCTCGTTGAAGCGTCCGGTCTGGGCGGTGCCGGTCTTGCCGCCGGCCGTGCCGTGCAGGGGAGCCGCCTCCCGCCCGGTGCCCTCGGCCACCACGCCGCAGAGCATGGCCCGCAGCGCTGCGGCGGTGTCCTCCCCGATGACCTCATAGCGCGCGGCGCCGGCCAGGTTTTCGAGGATCGCTCCGGTGTCCTCCTCCACCACCGCTTCCAAAAAGGAGGGCGTACGGTACACGCCGCCTGCGGCGATCGTGTTCATCATACCGGCCAGCTGTACCGGCGTGGCCAGCAGCTGCCCCTGCCCAAAGCAGAAGTTTGCAAACTCCCCGCTGCTGGCCAGATCCGCGGTGAGGGGCAGCACCCCGGCCGGCGCCTTCAGCCCGCCCGCCAGGTACACAGCCTGCCCAAACCCAAAGCGCTGCGCGTATTCCCGCACGGTTTGGGCTCCCAAGCGCTGCCCCAGCGTGATGAAATATCCGTTGCAGCTCTTTTCCAGCGCCTGTGCCAGGCCCGTCTCCCCGTGGGGCACGCCGTTTGCGCAGCGGTACACCTGGCCGTCCTGTCGGATATAGCCCTCGCACTCGTAGAGGAGGCCGTCCTGCCCGTTTTCCAGCGCTGCCGCGGCCAGTACCGGCTTGAACACAGACCCCACCGCATAGGCGCAGAACGCCCGGTTCAGCAGCGAGGTGTCCCCTGCGGAAATACTTTTCTGCACGTTTTCCGGGTCGTAGCCCGGCACGCTCACGCTGGCGCGCACCTTGGCGGTGGCAGTATCCAGCACGAGGATGCAGCCGCTGGTCATGGTTTCGGCGGCCACGCCCTCCACGCCGCGCTGGATGGATCGAGAGATCGTGAGCATCACGCCGCTGGTGCTGCCCTGGGCCCGTTCGGCCACCGGCTCGGTGTCCTCCACCAGACGCCCCTGAGCGTTGGTGGTACACCGGATGGTATCCTGCAAGCCCTCGCCCCGCAGTACCTCGTCAAAGGCCGCTTCCAGGCCGGCCACGCCGCTGCCGTCCCCGTCCAGGTAGCCGATCAGGTGCTGGCACAGCGGCACCTGGCAGTAGCGCCGCGCCGCAGGCACCGTGAAAATGCCCTCGCCGCTCAGGTCGCGGCAGACCTCCAGCAAAAACGGCGCGGTGGAGTTGCGCTTTTGGTACAGCACCGCCTGCTGTGCGGGGGCCGCGCTGTCGAACAGGCGCGCATAGTTGCGCTCTCCGGGCAGGCACAGCGCATACCACACCGAATCCAGCCCGGTGAGCGGCCGGCCCTCGCAGTCGTAAAAGTTGCCGCGCTTTGTTTCCAGCTTGAGCGTGGTGTTGCTCTGCCCCTCGGCCCGCGCGGCATAATCGCTGTTTTGGGCCAGCAGATAGATGCGGCATACCATCACCATAAAGCAGAGCAGTAGCAGCGCATACAGCGCAGCCACCCGGCGTTTGGACATCGCGTTCCCCTCCCTGCGCCCGTTTTGGCCGGGCGCACCATGTAAAAGAAGTATAGTCCGGGTGGGGCCGGAATATGCGCGGAAAAGGGCGGCGCCCCGTTTTGGGATGCCGCCCTCGTTTGTTCCGTACCGCTCTCCTCGCCGCTTTACTGCGCGGCCGGCTGCGCGCCCAGCTCCCGGTAGGTCTGCCGGATCACCACCACCGCAATGAGGAAGGTGAGCACGTCCGCTGCGGGGAAGGAGTACAGCAAACCGTCCAGCCCAAAGAACCTCGGCAGGAGGATGGGCATCGCCACGCCCAGCACGATCTCGCGGGCCATGGAAATGATCGTGGACTGCACCGCCTTGCCCAACGCCTGCAGGTAGATAAAGGTACCCTTGTTCACCGTCGCCAGGATCATCATGCACAGATAAATGCGGAAGCTTTTGACCGCAAACTCGGTATAATAAGCGCTCTCGTTGGCCGCGCCGAAGATGCCGATCAGCTGCCTGGGGAACAGCTCCACGATCAGCAGCGCCACCGCTCCCACCAGGGCCTCGCCCGCCAGCAGGTAGGTAAACAGGGTCTTGGCACGATCCCTGCGGCCCGCGCCGATGTTAAAACCGACGATGGGGATGCAGCCCGCCGCCATGCCCACCGAGACGGAGATGGCGATCTGGAAGAACTTCATCACGATGCCCAGTACGGCCAGCGGGATCTGTGCATAGTCCGCCTGCCCGAAAACAGGGTCCAGCGCGCTGTATTTGGTGCACATATTCTGCACGGCCGCCATCGAGATGACCAGCGAGATCTGAGACAAAAAGCTGGTGATGCCCAGTATGAGGAACTTTTTCATCAGCCGCGGGCAGACGCTGAAGCTGGCCCTGCCCAGCTTGATTGCCTTCATGTGGCACAGATACCAGACTGACAGCGCAGCCGTAAGGATCTGGCCGATCACGGTGGCGACCGCCGCGCCCATCATGCCCATCCGCAGCGGATAGATGAAAATGGGGTCCAGAATGATGTTGGCCACCGCGCCCGCCACCGTGGCGAACATGGCAAACTTGGGGCTGCCGTCCGAGCGGATGATAGGGTTCATCGCCTGGCCGAACATATAGAACGGGATGCCCAGCGTGATAAAGAAAAAGTATTCTTTGGCGCAGGCGAATGTCTCGGCGTTGACCTGGCCGCCGAATGCGGTGAGAATCCCGTCGCTGAACGCCAGATACGCCGCCGTCAGCACCAGACTGCCGGCAACGCACAGCAGGATGGAGTTGCCCACGCTGCGGTGGGCGTCCTCCCTATTGTTTGCGCCCAGGCAGATGCTGACGAACGCGCAGCAGCCGTCGCCGATCATCACGGCGATGGCCAGCGCCACCACCGTGAGCGGAAAAACCACCGTGTTGGCGGCATTGCCGTAGGAGCCCAGATAATCGGCGTTGGCAATAAAGATTTGATCCACGATGTTGTACAGCGCCGCCACCAGCAGGGAGATGATGCAGGGGACGGAATACTTCTGCATCAGCTTCCCGATTTTTTCTGTCACCAGAAAAGCATTTGATTTCTGTTCCACTTTCGTTACCTCCATAAAAAACAGGCAAACAAAAAAAACGCACGGCCAAAGTGCTGGATTTACGCCCTTTGGCTACACGCTTTTCTATCACCTGATCCAATAAAAAAACGAAAGTGCGCAATGAAGCCGGATTTACGCATTTCACTACACACTTTCATTGTTATATTATGCCATGGCCGCCCCGATTTGTCAAATCGGAAGATGCCACAAAAATCTGCCCAAATACAGCCCGGGATTTTTGGGCAAAATGCCTTCAGTCCAGATACTCGCCCACCGGGCTGGCATTGTACTGCTTGATGACCTTGACGAGGATCGAATCGTCCGGCTGGGTGATCTCCTCCACGATCTTATATTTCGTGCGGTTCTTCTCCAGATTCTTCTTGTACTGTGCCACTTCCTCGCGCACCAGCTTGGCGGCGTAATCATGCCCCAGATCCTCCTTGAGCATAAAGTGAAGAGTCTGGCAAATGCAGGCTGCTTTTACTCGTTTCATGCGGTTACCTCCCATAGCAGGCGCCGGCCGCGCGCCGGCGTCTATTTTTGCGATAACACCAGTATACCAGACCGAAAGCCGGATTTTCAAATGGGCAATTTTCAAAAAAATATGCGGAGCTTTTCTGCGCAGATTTTGTGCCCCACAGCGTTGACGCCCAGGGCGCGCGCCCGTTTGGGCCGGACGCATCTTTTTAGGGAAGCTCTGAATAAATCTGGTATGCAGATTGCCGGGCGAGCCGTGCCGATG
>CAZYAX010000192.1:0-3984 GCA_964646195.1 uncultured Faecalibacterium sp.
CGCACGACAAAGAGAACCGGCCCCCAAAGAAGCGGCTTCCGCTTCCTTCAAGGGCCGGTTTTTATGCGGTTTTTAGAGAGCCGGTTCGCGGCGGCCCCTCGGTTTGCTCTTGGCCGGTTTACTCGATCAGCCCGTTCAGCAACGCCAGACACTTGCGGCTGTGCAGCTTGCGGATGGCCTTGGCCTCGATCTGGCGCACGCGCTCGCGGGTGACGCCAAAATCGCGGCCCACCTCCTCCAGCGTGCGGGGGCGGCCATCGTCCAGGCCGAAGCGCAGGCGGATGACCTTTTCCTCGCGGGGGGTCAGGCTCTTGAGAGCCAGGTTGATCTGCTGGGCCACCATAGCGCGATCCGCCGCCTTGCCGGGGGCTTCGGCGTTCTCGTCCGCGACGAAGTCGCCCAGGGAGGAATCCTCCTCCTCGCCCACGGGGCTTTCCAGGCTGGCCGGCTCCTGCGCCATGCGCTGGATCTCGCGCACGCGCTCGACGCTCATCTCCATGGCCTTCGCCAACTCCTCGGGCGTGGGCTCGTGGCCATTTTGGTACACCAGCTGGTTGGTGGCCTGCCGCATCCGGTTGATGGTCTCCACCATATGCACCGGGATGCGGATGGTGCGGGCCTGATCCGCAATGGCACGGGTGATTGCCTGCCGGATCCACCATGTAGCGTAGGTGGAAAAGCGGAAACCACGGTCGCAGTCAAACTTTTCTGCGGCCTTGATCAGGCCGATGTTGCCCTCCTGGATCAGATCCAGAAACGCCAGGTTATGGCCTACATGCTTTTTGGCAATGGACACCACCAGGCGCAGGTTGGCCTCGCTCAGGCTGCGGCGGGCGTTGAGGCCGTCGCTGCGGGCGCGCAGCAGGTCGGCGCGCTGTGCCTCGGTAAGGGGGCCGTTTTCCACGGCCTCCATTGCTTCCTCTTCGGCTGCCAGCTCTTCCGCGTCCTCGCCGGGCTTGCTGGCTCCCCCTTCCGTTTCCTCGCTGTAGTCCTGGCTGCCGTCATCTTCCTCAAAGGAGAAGCGGGCGCCGTTCTTTTTGATGTACTCCGGCCCGCCATATTTCTTGCGGTCGGCATGCAGGATATGTGCAGCCTCCGCACCCAAATGGATGCGCTTGGACAGCTCGATCTCCTGCTCTGCGCTCAGTAGCGGGATCTGTCCGATCTGTTTCAGATAATTTTTGACAGGGTCATCCAGCAGTTCGTCCATGGCGGCCTTAATGTCAGCCGGGTTTTCCTCCTGCGGCTCATCGTCGGCCTCCTCGCCCATCCCAAGCTCCGGGTTGCTCTCGGCGTTTTCCACCTCTGCGATGATGCTCTCCACGTCGATCCCGCCGTCACTCTCATTTTCCTGCACTTTGATGCCCCGCTCCTCCAGAAGTGTATACAGGCTTTCTACATCCAGGCCACATTCCACCGACACCGCCTTTACTTCCTGCACCTGCACGGTGCCTTCGGCTGCGCCCTTTTTCAAAAGCTCTTTTAAAGAATTGCCCATTTTGCTCGTCTCCTTTTCACTCCAGAAGGGGTATTGGAACGCATGAATATGCAATATAGTATTATAGCCTAAAAAGCTCAATTTGTCACGCTTTTTTCGGGCAAATCACATTTATTTTACAATTTTCGCACCGGCCTTAAATCACCAGCCCTCCATTCACACCAAACACCTGGCCGGTGATATAGCCCGCGTCCCTACCGGCCAGGAACACCAGCAGGCGGGCCACCTCGCCGGCGCTGCCCAGCCGGCCCACCGGCGTTTCCCCGGCCAGGGCGGCCTTATCCTCCGGCCCAAAGCCGGCCATCATGTCGGTCTCGATCACACCGGGGGCCACGCAGTTCACAGTAATGCCGCTGGGCCCCTCCTCCTTAGCCAGCGCCTTGGTCAGGCCGATGAGCCCGGCCTTGGCCGCCGAATAGTGAACCTCGCAGCTACCGCCGGTCTGGCCCCACATACTGCTCACCGTGAGGATGCGGCCATACTTGCGGCGGATCATGCCCGGCAGCGCCAGCTGGCACAGATAAAACGCGCCCGACAGGTTCACGTCCAGCATACGCTGCCACTCCTCCGGCGTGATCTCGGTGAACAGCTTCTGCTGGGCGATGCCCGCATTGCACACCAGCACATCCACCCGGCCCAGCGCCTGCTCTGCCGCGCGGTAGGCGGCCTCGCAGTCGGCCTGACTGGCCACGTCGCAGCGCAGTGCCGTACAACCCGGCAGCTCCCGTTCCAGCGCCCGGGCGGCGGCCTCGTTCTGGCGGTACAGCACCGCCACCCGGCAGCCCGCCCGATAAAAGGCTCGCGCCGCCGCCGCGCCGATGCCCCGGTCTCCGCCGGAGATCAGGACGGTGTCGGGGTAGGCAGGCTGGTCGTTAAGGCACGCAGGCCGGGGGCCGGGGCCAGGAGGCAGCAAACCGGAATGTCCGGGCTGGGGGCCAAGATGGGAAGGCTGCGGGTCCAAGGCAGGCGCAGGTGTTGCTTTCTCCGGCGCTGCCTCCTCTGGCGCCGTCTGTGTCTGACTGCTGCTTTTACAATCTGAATGCCCGGCAGCCGGCGTCGTTCGTTCCACCTCTACCGGTTCCAGCGTCAGTTCAAATTCTTCCTCATAGGTTCGGTCCAAAGCATCCACGCTCCTGTCACAGTTTTATTCGCGCTGCCCTGCATATAGTATTTACGGTTTTGTCCCTTTCGCAACGCTTTGCGGCGTTTTTTCACCTTTTTTCCGGTTCCGGTGGCGTCCATTTGGGGCGGCCAGCTCGTTGGGACCGCAGCCGCGCAAAAAACTGCTGCAAAAGGGCCTGCGCCTCTTCGGCGCGCAGCCCGGCCTCTACGGCCGGACGGTGATTGAACGGCAGCGCAAACAGGTTCGTCACCGACCCGCAGCAGCCCGCTTTGAGGTCCGCTGCGCCGTACACCACCCGCCGGATGCGGCTATTGATGATTGCGCCGCTGCACATGGGACAAGGCTCCAGCGTGACGAACAGCTCGCACTGCCACAGCCGCCAGCCGCCCAGCCTTTTGCATGCGGCGTCGATTGCCAACAGCTCGGCGTGGTGAGTCGCATTTTTTTCGGTCTCACGCGTATTATGAGCTGCCGCCACGATCTCGCCTTCCCGCGCGACGACCGCTCCCACGGGCACCTCGCCCAACGCGGCGGCCAGCGCAGCCTGCTCCAGCGCTGCGCCCATCAGTTCGTAATCGATCATATTCCTCCCCCCGCCAGCAGCCCGGCGAACAGAATCGCATTGTTCAGGCCATGCAGCAAAAGGCCCGCGCACAGGCTGCCGCTGCGCCAGGCCGTCCATCCCAGCAGCAGCCCCATCGGCAGCGCAAATGCGATCTGCACCACGCCACCGTGCAATGCAGCAAACAACACCGCCTGGCCCGCGATGGCCGCCGCGGCCCCATACGGGCGCAGCAGCCGCTGCACCGCGCCGCGGAATAAAAGCTCCTCCACCAGCGGCGAAGCCACGCACAGCTGCAAAAAAGCCAGGCACAGCGCAGCCCTGCCCTGCGGCAGCTGCACGCCTCGGCCCGACTCCACGCCCAGCAGGCGGCTCGCCAGCGAAAAAGCGCACAGCACCGCCACATACAGCACCAGCGCACCCCACATCCGCCGCCTCGGACGCCGCACGCCCAGCTGCTGCCAGCGCAGGCCCAGCACGGCCACCGCCCAGTACAGCGGCGGCACCGCAGCCAGCACGGTGGCCGCCAGCAGACCGCCCCATTGCAGCGCTTCGCTGCCCGGCCCGCCCAGCACCTGCACGAGCTGCCGCAGCCCTCCGCGGGCCAACGCGTACAGGATAACGCACGCCGCCGACCGGAGGGCGGGTTCTGCGCCAGTTTCGCGCCGCTGCGCGGGGCGCGAGGGGTGGTTAATGTGCATGGGCGGCCCTCCTTTTGGGGATTTTGCAGAAAATCGGGTTTGAGGGATTTAGGGAAGCTCTGAATAAATCTGGTATGCAGATTGCCGAGCGAGCCGTGCC
>CAZYAX010000193.1:0-3970 GCA_964646195.1 uncultured Faecalibacterium sp.
TCTCCTTGATAGTCTCTACGGTGGCATCGGGGGTGTTGCAGCCGGCGATGACCTCGATCAGCTTCATGCGGTCGGCGGGGTTAAAGAAGTGCATGCCCACCAGCGGACGGGACAGGCCCTTGCCGATCTCGGTGATGGACAGCGAGGAGGTGTTGGAAGCAAAAATGCACTCCGGCTTGCAGATCTTATCCAGCTCGCCAAAGGTGGTCTGCTTGACCTTCATGTCCTCAAACGCGGCCTCCACGATCAGATCGCAGTCCGCACACAGATCCTCCTTGAGGCCGGCGGTGATGGCCGCGCAGATTGCGTCCACCTTCTCCTGGGTCAGCTTGCCCTTGGCCACCAGCTTGGCATAGCCCTTTTCGATCTTGGCCTTGCCGTTGTCGGCCCACTCCTGTTTGATGTCGCACAGTGCCACGGTATGGCCTGCCTGCGCAAATGCCTTTGCAATGCCCTGGCCCATGGTGCCAGCGCCAATAACGCCTACTTTCATTGTAATGCTCTCCTTTACAAGTTCTATTGTTCTATGGGATGTCGTACTGTGTAAAAACGTGGGACACAGGGCGCGCCCATGCGGGCACACCCTGCCCACGCCCCTGCCTTTTTAGTTGTTCGTAAATACGGCCTTGGGCTTCGGCTTCTCGCGGCTCAGGAAGCAGGCCATGCCCTCTACCTGGTCGTGGGTCTCAAAGCAGCCGCCAAACAGCTTTTCCTCCACCACGACGGCCTGCTCGATGGGCAGGCTGATGCCGTCGTTGATGGCCTTTTTGCAGCTGCGCACGGCGATGGGTGCGTTCTTTGCGATCTTGCCGGCCAGCTTGAGCACGTTCTCCATCAGCTCGGCCTGCGGGTACACCGCGTTCACCAGGCCGATGCGCAGCGCCTCGTCCGCCTTGATGTTGAGCGCGGAGTACACCATCTGCTTTGCCATACCCATGCCCACCAGGCGCGCCAGGCGCTGGGTGCCGCCAAAGCCCGGCGTAATGCCCAGGCCCACCTCCGGCTGGCCGAACACGGCGTTGTCGGAGCAGATGCGGATGTCACAGCTCATGGCCAGCTCGTTGCCTCCGCCCAGCGCAAAGCCGTTCACGGCCGCGATCACCGGGATGGGGAAGCTCTCAATCATGAGGAACACATCGTTGCCCAGCTTGCCAAAGGCCTCACCCTCCGCCTTGGTCATCGTGCTCATCGAGCCGATGTCCGCGCCGGCCACAAAGCTCTTTTCGCCCTCGCCGGTGAGCACGATACAGCGGATGGCATCCTGATCCACCGCCTCAAAGGCGGCCTTCAGGTCAGCCAGCACCTCGGGGTTCAGCGCGTTCAGTGCCTTGGGGCGGTCGATCGTGATGATCTCGACGGCGCCCTGCACCTCAGTTTTAACAAATGCCATTGCAAACCTCTCCTTTTATCAGTCCATCTCCACCACGGTGGCGCAGCCCATGCCGCCGCCGATGCACAGGGTAGCCAGGCCCTTCTTTGCGCCGCGCGCCTTCATGGCGTACAGCAGGGTGACCAGGATGCGGCAGCCGGAAGCGCCCACCGGGTGGCCCAGCGCAATGGCGCCGCCGTTCACGTTCACCTTGCTCATGTCAAACTTCAAATCGCGCGCCACGGCGATGGACTGGGCCGCAAAGGCCTCGTTGGCCTCGATCAGGTCCATATCGGCCACGGACATGCCCAGCTTGCCCATCAGCTTGTTGGTAGCGGCCACGGGGCCCACGCCCATGATGGAGGGGTCTACGCCGCCCAGCGCGCCGCCGACCCAGGTCGCCATCGGGGTAATACCCAGCTCCTTGGCTTTCTCCTCGCTCATCACCACCACGGCCGCAGCGCCGTCGTTGATGGCAGAGGAGTTGCCGGCGGTCACGATGCCGTCCTTCTTAAAGGCGGGGCGCAGCTTGGCCAGGCCCTCCACGGTGGTGCCGGCACGGGGGCCCTCGTCGGTATCGAACACGATGTCGCCTTTCTTGCCCTTGATCACGACCGGCACGATCTCATCCTTGAACGCGCCGCTTGCGATGGCCGCTGCCGCCTTGTTCTGGCTGTTGGCGGAAAATTCGTCCAGCTGCGTGCGGGTGATGCCCCACTGCTCGCAGACATTCTCGGCGGTAATGCCCATGTGGTAGTTGTTGAACGCATCCCACAGCGCGTCGTTGACCATGGTATCCACCAGCTCGCTCTTGCCCATGGGGGAGCCCATGCGGTAGCCGTAGCGGCCCTTCATCATAGCGAAGGGAGCCATATCCATGTTCTCGGTGCCGCCGGCCACCACGATGTCGGCGTCGCCCGCCTCGATCATCTGCGCAGCCATGTTCACGCAGTTCAGGCCGGAGCCGCACACCACGTTCACGGTCACGGCCGGGGTGGTAACAGGCAAGCCTGCCTTGAGGGCAGCCTGGCGCGCCACGTTCTGGCCCAGGCCGGCCTGGATGACGCAGCCCATATAGACGTGGTCCACCTGCCCGGCGGTCAAACCGGCACGCTGGATGGCCTCCTTGATCACGGTCGCGCCCAGGTCAGCGGCGGGCACATTGGCCAGCGTGCCGCCAAACTTGCCGATGGCGGTACGGCATGCGGATGCAATGACGATTTTCTTCATAGTAAATTACCTCCTGAAATCTCCTGTTATTGAACGGTAGGTCTTCTGCGTTGGTAGTTCTTCTGCTTTTTTCTATTCAAAACGCCTGTCAAAGGCATTTTAACGGGGGATCTCCGCCTGCGCTGCGGCGGATGCGTTTGCCGCTTCCTCCGCCTGCACGTCCGGGTACAGCGCGGCAAACTTTTTCTTTACGGCCTGCTCCACATTCGGGGTGACAAATTTGCTGATGTCGCTGCCGTAGCGGGCCGCCTCCTTTACGATAGTGGAGGAGAGATAGCTCCATTTGATGCTGGTGGCCAAAAACATCGTCTCGATGCCGGGCATCAGGGCGTGGTTGGTGTGCGCCAGCTGGATCTCGTTTTCAAAGTCGGTCACGGCGCGCAGCCCCCGCACCATCACGGTGGCATGGCGCTTTCGGGCGAACTCGACGGTCAGCCCGTCAAAGCTCTCCACCGTAACGTTGGGCAGCGCCTTGCAGCACTCCTCCAGCATCTCCACCCGTTCCTCCACGGTAAACAGCGGCGATTTTGCGCTGTTGTTCAGCACCGCCACGATCAGGTGGTCGTTGATGCGCGCCGCGCGCTTGATGATGTCGAGATGCCCCCGCGTCACAGGGTCGAAGGAGCCGGGATAAATCGCAATTGCCATTGTTTCAAAGCCTCCATGTTTCCCAATGTTGCCGGGCGGCCGGCGGGCCCCGCACCGCATACCGCGGCAGGGCGGCGTCTCCATCGCGGCCCGGCAAGTTATTCGTTATTTTTTAAACGATATTCTGGCCGGTACGTTTTCCCGTCCTCCGCTGACACTATAAGTAAACCACATTGTCAAAATTTTATCAAGTGCTTTTCCGCATTTTTCTCTCGTCAAATGAGCAAAAGGTTTTTCCACATTTCATCCGCAATTAGGCAAAATGCCCATTGTGGTTCCGCAGGCGTTCCATTTGTCATTTTTCCCGCTTTCAGCATAAGCCAAGAGTGTGTTAAAACCATGACGGTAGCAAAAAATTCATAATTGAGTCATTCCATATTCACCAAATATGCGTTATAATAAAATGCAGTACGATGTATGTAAGGGAAGCTCTGAATAAATCTGGCATGCAGATTGCCGGGCGAGCCGTGCCGGTGACGAAGAGAAAAGCGCAGTTGCTGCTGTGTGTATCAACGAGCATTTTCTCAAAGCCAGCGGTGCGGCGCAGCCGGCAAGATGCGTGCCAAGCCCGAAGGGCGTGATTTGTTCAGAGGTTCCCTATATATTTGCATATTTGCCCCTTGGTTTATGGCAGCCAGCCATAGGCATGGGACATCTCGCTGCCTAAACTGTTAGGGAAGCTCTGAATAAATCTGGTATGCAGATTGCCGGGCGAGCCGTGCC
>CAZYAX010000194.1:0-3966 GCA_964646195.1 uncultured Faecalibacterium sp.
CTGCGGCATGACATACACTTCCATTCTGTGACGGATCATTCGTAATAAATATAGGGAAGCTCTGAATAAATCTGGTATGCAGATTGCCGGGCGAGCCGTGCCGATGACCCAATTTCAAATAAAAAAGCGCAGTTGCTGCTGTGTGTATCAACGAGCATTTTCTCAAAGCCAGCGGTGCGGCGCAGCCGGCAAGATGCGTGCCAAGCCCGAAGGGCGTGATTTGTTCAGAGGTTCCATAGGGAGTATGAACAAACTTTGCAGCGGCGAACGCCTGTATACGATTCCTGTATGGAGCCGGGGAACCCGGTGGCGTGAAGCACAAGGCAACAAAAGCGCACCGGCTCCGCAGCAGGCTCCGGCACGCCCGTTCCGGAGCACGCTGGATCGAAGGGCTAAAATCCTCACCCCGCAATGCCCGCGCGGTAAAAGAACATATCGCTTTTAAAGCTGTCGAAGCTGTACAGCACTAAGATCTGGTCGTACTGGTTCGCCTCGATGAGCGCATCCAGGCCGTAATTGAAATTCCGGAAATCAATGATGTCGATCTGCGCATAATTCGCTGTGAGGAAGGGCGCGAAGCAGTTGGCATAGCTGTCCTTGAGGATGAGGATGCTTCCCTCGCCGTCGCCGTCAATGCGGCTGTAGCCGTTGTTGCCGTGCAGGAAGGCCGCATATTTGTCGTAGGTGTCAAACTTTTCGATGTCGTACAGCCCCGTTACGGTGGCAGGCTCGGCCTCGGCCGGGCCGGTCACCGTGTAAATGGTGAGCGTGTTGGGCAGGTCGTAGTAGGTGATGGTGTCCGGCACCGCGTTCCAGATGCGGGCCTTGGAATAGTGGGTGCCGTAGAACTGCTCCACGAACCGCGTCTCGTGGGCCGTGCAGTCAAAGGGCGCAAGGCCCAGCGCGCCGCACAGCTGCTCGTAGGCGCAGTAAGCGCCAAAGGTGGTCCAGTGGTGGTCGGTGCGGTAATAGATCTCCCGATCCTTGTGGGCGGCAAGGGTCTCCCGCACGTCGATAAAGCGGCCGCCCGCGCTTTGCACCGCCGCCGCGATCTCGTCCAGATAGCTGTCCTCGTCCAGCAGCGGCGCGCCGGCGGGCACGTTTTCCGGGTAGATGGAGGCCGCCGACGGCACCAGCAGCACGTTCACCCGGCCCGGATAGCGCTGGGCCAGGCTTTGCAGGGCCGCGGTGTTTTTGGGCAGGTTGCGGGTCTCGCTGGCAAGCAGGCCATAGGTGCGGGGGAACAGCATGTCCTCCCGGCCCAGCAGGATGCCGCCGTTCTCGGTCTTTTGCAGAAGGGCCGTCTCACAAAAGCTCTGCAGCGCGATCCAGCCGTCACGGGCAAAGACCTGATCCTTGACATATTTGGTGTAGGTGCTGAAATAATTGTTCAGCGACTGCGCCGAGAGGTTGGATAAGGCAAGCGTGGGGCGCTGGGTCAGGGTGGTGTTTTCCAGCTCGCTGCTCTCCCGGTCGGGCGTGACGAGATCCAGAAAAAACAATCCGAACAGGAAAACAGAAAACAAAATCAACACCGGGTATTTAGACAGCGCACGCAGATCCCCCCGGAAGGTACGCCGGGGCCGGTGCTGCTTTTGATTTGCCATACGGCAGGACCCTCCTTTAGAAGTTGAAGTAGAGGAACGGGCTGTTGGTGCTGCCCACTACATAGGCGGTGGAGAGCACCAGCAGCAGCCCGATGGCGGCCAGACGGGTGACCGTGTGGCGGCGCAGTGCGTTCCAGAGCTTTTCGATGAGCGGGGTGCAGCACACCACCGAGACTGCCAGCAATACGCCGTAGTTGCGCAGGAAGTACTGCGGGGATACGCCGCCCGACCAGACAAACAGCTTGCGGAACAGCAGGCCGAACTGTACGCCCTCGTCGTTGCCCACGAACATGGCCCAGCCTACCACCACGAAAAACAGGGTGTAGAGGTGGGGCCATACGCGGCCCCTTTGCAGGTATTTGAGCAAAAACAGCTTTTCCGCCGCCAGCAGTACAAAATAGTACAGGCCCCAGCACAAAAAGTTCCAGTTTGCGCCGTGCCAGATGCCGGTGAGAAGCTCCACGATGAACAGGTTGAAGATCTGGCGCTTGAGGCCCTTGCGGTTGCCGCCCAACGGGATATACACATACTCGCGGAACCAGCCGGAGAGGGTCATATGCCAGCGCCGCCAGAACTCGGTAATGGAGGCGGAAATATACGGATAGTTGAAGTTGGCGGGAAAATCAAAGCCCAGCATCTTGCCCATGCCGATGGCCATGAGCGAATAGCCCGAAAAGTCGAAATAGAGCTGAAGCGAATAGGCCAGGATGCCCAGCCACACCAGCGCGGAGGAGGCATTTTCCAGCCCGACGAAAGTGACGGTGGAGTCGCCCGCCACGCCGATGATATCGGTCCACAGCGCGCCGACGGCGTCCGCCAGCAGCACCTTTTTGGCAAGGCCGAAGGTGAAAAGGGTCATGCCCTCCTCGATCTGGGCGAGGGTATAGCGGCCCCGGCGGACATGCAGCTGGGCCGAAACGTCCCGGTACTTGACGATGGGGCCCGCGATGAGCTGGGGAAACATGACCACATATGCGCCAAAGTCGATGATGTTGTGCTCGGTGTCCACGTCCCGGCGGTAGACGTCGATGGTGTAGCTCAGCGTCTGGAAGGTATAGAAGCTGATGCCCAGCGGCAGCGTGGAGATGCCGGTGATGGTGGCGAAGGAGGTGCCCAGCAGGCGGTTGACGCTGTCGATCACAAAGTTGGCGTACTTAAAATAGAACAGCATCCCCAGACTGGCGGCCAGCGCCACGATCAGCAGCGCGCGCCGCACCGCGGGCCTGCGGTCAAAGAGCTCCAGCCCTAAGCCGCACAGGTAGTTGATGAGGATGAGCGCCAGCATCACGGGGAAAAAGCGCACCTCGCCCCAGCAGTAGAACACGAGGCTGCAAACGAACAGCACGGCGTTTTTGAGCCGCGGCGGCGCGAGATAATAGAGGATCAGCGTGATGGCTAAAAAGCGGAACAGGAAAATGATGGTGCTGAAAAGCAAGGGCTTACCCCTCCTTGATACGGTGCGGATGCACGCCGGTGATTGAAAAAGCCGATGCCGCAGGGGGCACCGGCTTGCGAAAGCAGGTTGGCGGGAGCCGGACGGCTCAGGAAGCCAGCGCAGCGTCCACGGCGGCGCTGAGGGCGGCGGTGTCGGCGCACTCGTTGGAGGGGATCACCATCACCACCAGGCCGTCGCGGCCGGAGATAATGGCGTTCTGCACATTGGCCTGGGCCTGTGCAAACTCGGCATAGTTGCCGTAGTAGGCCACCTGGTCGCCCTTATAGGTCTCCAGCGTCTCGCAAATGGCCTGCGCCTTGCCCTCAGCGGGCTGAAGCACCAGCACGAGGCCGGCGTCGCCGTTGTCGTTGCTCTTTACTCCCTTGTAGGCGGCCACATCCGCCGGCTCCAGCAAAAAGTCGTACTGGATGTTCATGTCGGCAATCGTGAACTGGTTGGAGATCGGGTTGGCCGCCAGCAGCGCGTCAAACGCGGCGTCCAGGCCGGCAGCGGGCGCTGCCTGTTCACCGGATGCCGCCGGCTGCACGGTGGAAGCGGCATCGGAGGCGGGGGCAACGGAAGAAGAAGCCGGGCTGGAAGAAGCGGACGTCTTGCCGCAGCCGGCCAACAGGGCGGCAGTCAGCGCCAAAGCGGCGGCCAAAGGGAGAAGCTTACTATATTTCATAACAAAAACCCTTCTTTGAACGATTTCAGAGAGAGCCGGCCCGGCGCGGGCCAGACGGCTGTGCCCTGACCAGGCCCCAAACGGAGCCTACGGTTTAGTGTGCCAAAAAGCGGCGGGGATATGCCGCCTGCCTCCCAAACAGGCACGGAGAACCGGACGGCAAACTACACTTATCATAGCATAATTGCACGGGAATTTCAATGTGTGCAGGCGGTTAAGTTTGACACTTTTTCAGGGCA
>CAZYAX010000195.1:0-3959 GCA_964646195.1 uncultured Faecalibacterium sp.
GCGGCGCATACGAGATCATGGTATCGCCCTCTTCGCATTATGGCCGGAACGCTGCGGAGTCCCTCACTTCCCCGCCGCCGCGTCGGCTTCCTCTTCCTTCTGGTACTGCTCAAACGCCGACCACATGGGACGCACGTTTGCGCCGTGGAAGGTGCGGTCGATGTAGTTGCGGGTGATCTTAGCCACCGTGCCGGACAGAGCCAGCACGCCGATCAGGTTGGGGATCATCATCAGGCCGTTGAAGGTATCGGAGAGATCCCACGCGAAATCCAGCTTCATGGTCGCGCCCGCCATGATCAGCAGCACAAAAAACACCTTGTACCCCACCGTGGCCTTGGTGCCGAACAGGTACTCAAACGCCTTGGTGCCGTACTGGCTCCAGCCCAGCACCGTGGAATAGGCAAACAGCAGGATGGATACTGCAATAAACTTGGGGCCAAAGCTGCCGAACACGGTGGCAAAGGCCTCGCCTGCCAGCGCGCTGCCCTCCACGCCGGTGAGCATCGCGCCCGTCTCCAGATCTACCAGGCCGCTGCACAGCATGGTCAGCGCGGTGAGGGTGCAGACCACGATTGTGTCCGCAAAGACCTCGAAGATGCCCCACATACCCTGCTGCACCGGCTCCTTGACGTTGGAGGAGGAATGTACCATCACCGAGGAGCCCAGGCCCGCCTCGTTGGAGAAGGCGCCGCGCTTGAAGCCCCAGGTGATGGCCATGTTGATGCCGTAGCCCAGCACGCCGCCGCCCGCTGCCCGCAGGCCGAATGCACCCTTAAAGATAGCCGTAAATGCCGCCGGGATCATCGCGCCATGTACTGCCACCACCACCAGCGCGCCCAGGATGTACAGGATCGCCATGAACGGCACGATCTTTTCGGTCACGGCCGCCACGCTCTTGAGGCCGCCCACGATCACCAGCGCCGACAGCGCCACCAGCAGCACGCCGGTGATCCAGGTGGGCACGCCGAAGGCCACGCTCATGTTGCCCGCAATGGAGTTGACCTGGCTCATGTTGCCGATGCCGAAGGACGCCAGGATGCAAAAGCACGCGAACAGGACGGCCAGCACCTTGCCCAGCCGCTTGCAGTATTTTTTCGCGCCCAGACCGTCGGACAGATAGTACATCGCGCCACCGGACCACTCGCCCTTTTCGTTTTTGCGGCGGTAATAGATACCCAGCACGTTTTCGGAATAGTTGGTCATCATGCCCAGGATGGCCATCACCCACATCCAGAAGATGGAACCCGGCCCGCCGCTGATGATCGCGGTGGCAATGCCCACGATGTTGCCGGTGCCGATGGTGGCTGCCAGCGCCGTGCACAGGCTCTGGAACTGGCTGATGGCCTGGTTGTCCTTGCCGGTGTGCTCCGTGACGTGCCGGTTGGTAAAGATCGCGCCGATGGTGCGCTTCATCCAGTGGCCGAAGTGTGCAAACTGGAAGCCTCCGGTGCGCACCGTCATGCACAGGCCCGCCACAAACAGTAGCGTCAGGCCGAAGGGCCCCCACACAATGCCGTTGACCGCGCCGTTTACATTGGTAATGGTCTCAATCATACATACTCTCCCCTTTTTTACTATTGTATCCGAAACAGAAAGCGGACAGAACCTCCCGAAAGGCTCTGCCCGCAAAAATTCAGCCATTTTGTTTTCCCGCGCCCATGCGTGCCAGCCCATGGGCGGCGCGGAGTACAAAACTCTTCCTCTGTCCTTTTGCCTGAGAGATTTGGCCGTCCTTTACAGGCTGCCTTGCACCTTCGGCACCCGTCTGCGACCAGACGGGATTCTCCAGAGTGCGATCCACCTCCAGTTCGCTCCCGGCCTGCCAGAGCCGGACTCTTCGTCCTGAACGCTTCTCCTCGCACATCCTTTTATTCAATTCTGTCCCGTGCATCGGATCCTGCACGATGGGTAAACTTTACCACAGTTGTTCGCAGATTGCAACCATTTTTCTAAAATTTCGACGATTTTTTATAAGCCACATCGTTCCTGCGTTGTTTCCACGTCCTTCACAGAAGAACATTTGTGGAATTCGTACAGTTTTTCCCGCACATCTGCCCGCTCACAGCCGCCTCAGCAGCAGCGGGGCATCCATCTGCACCATCGCTGCCAGCTGGTGTACCGGCTGGCCATTGCGCGCCGCCAGCAGCATACAGTACCCCACGACAAACAGCGTGACCACCGTCACGGTTACCAGCGCAAACAACGCGCAGGCAAGGATCACGGCTGCCTGCGCGCGGGTGCCGCGCAGCGCGCCTGCCGGGGTGCGTCTTCCTTTGCTTTTTCCGTCCATCTCGTTTCTCCTCGGTGCGTCGTTATTCAACCAAAAAGGCCACAGACACGGGTCTGCGGCCTCCTTTGTAAAGCATTTTTGTCCTGTCTGGCGTCAGGTCAGGTTAAACTTGAGGTTCAGAGCCAGCTGCCGGAGGAGCGCCCCTACGATTGCATTCTTCGGCGCAAGCACACTGGCCAGCGCGCCGCCGTTCCATGTGATCGTGATCGAGGCAGTGATATTTTCAAACCACTTGAACGGATTGATTCCCAGCTTGCCGCCGCCATCAACCATAGCCATATCCTGTACATCCAATGCCGCAA
Organism: uncultured Faecalibacterium sp.; assembly: GCA_964646195.1. GTDB lineage: Bacteria > Bacillota > Clostridia > Oscillospirales > Ruminococcaceae > Faecalibacterium. The sequence goes on from CAZYAX010000195.1 coordinate 2,593, forward strand.
ACTGTGCAGGCATCCGCAACATCGTGCTTTCTTTGCTCATCCGCATCGTACATTCTCCATTCATCTATGTGTTTAACGTACTGGTTTTATTATACCCTTCCTCTTTTACGGCGTCAAGGGGTCTTGCCATGTTTTCACAACAAAATTCTGCTCAAAGGGGATTTTATTCCTGCCAGCCCAGCGTAGCCGCCATCACCGCTTTGATGGTGTGCATCCGGTTTTCGGCCTCGTCAAATACGATGCTCTGCGGGCCCTCGAACACCTCGTCCGACACCTCCATCGCCTCGCGTCCAAACCGTTCGCCCATTTCCTTGCCGATCACGGTCTTGTGGTCGTGGAACGCGGGCAGGCAGTGCATAAACACCGCCTGGGGCTTTGCGGCCGCCATCAGCTTCGCGTTGATCTGGTAAGGCGAAAGCTCCCGGATGCGCTCCTCCCAAACCTCCACCGGCTCGCCCATCGAGACCCACACGTCGGTATACAGCACGTCCGCGCCGGCAGCCGCCTTCATCGGGTCCTCTTCAAAATGCAGCGCCGCGCCGGTCTCCTGCGCGATCGCCTCGCATTGGGCGATCAGCGCGGCGTCTGGCTGATACTTGCCGGGCGCGCAGGCGGTAAAATCCATGCCCATCTTGGCGCAGCCCACCATCAGGCTGTTGCCCATATTGTAGCGCGCGTCGCCGAAATACACAAACTTGATCCCCTTCAGCTGGCCAAAATGCTCCCGGACGGTGAGGAAATCCGCCAGGACCTGTGTGGGGTGGAACTCGTTGGTCAGCCCGTTCCACACCGGCACGCCCGCATAGCGGGCCAGCTCCTCCACGATCTCCTGCCCATAGCCGCGGTACTCGATGCCGTCGAACATGCGGCCCAGCACCCGCGCGGTATCGGCAATGGATTCCTTTTTACCGATCTGACTGCCGGACGGGTCCAGATAAGTGACCTCCATCCCGAGGTCATGGGCCGCCACCTCAAAGCTGCACCGGGTGCGGGTGGAGGTCTTTTCAAAGATCAGGACAATGTTTTTGCCGCGCAGCGTATCGTGGCGCACGCCCGCCTTCTTTTTCGCCTTGAGGCTGGCGGCCAAGTCCAGCAGCGCCTCGATCTCCGCGGGGGTATAATCCAGTAGCTTTAAAAAGCTGCGGTTTTTCAGTTGCATATATCCTTCTCCTTCTTACAATATATTTGGAATATTTGGACAGGAAGCCGGATAGTCCGTCCGGCTTCCCTCCATTTTGTGCCTAAGCTATAATAAGAGGAACACCTGGCTTCCGGCTGCATATTGCTGTATATTCGGTGGAAATATATTTGATTATATGCTTATCGGCTTAACACAGCTATTCGGATTATGGCGCACAAAAGCGTGC
>CAZYAX010000196.1:0-3958 GCA_964646195.1 uncultured Faecalibacterium sp.
CGGCAAGATGCGTGCCAAGCCCGAAGGGCGTGATTTGTTCAGAGGTTCCTTAGTTGTTGCTGCCCTCGTTGGGGTCCGTGACAAAGAACGCGCCGGCGGCGGAGACGCCAAAGGCGATGGCAGCGCAGATCAAAAAGCCGTAGAAGCTGATGTCGATGCCGGCGGGGTTGATCATGGCCGGGATGCGGAAGATGCCGTCGCCGGCCCAGCTGTAGAACTTGACGCCCAAAAAGCCGCTGATGATACCGGCGATGCCGCCGCCCACAAAGGCCGCGATAAAGCGCTTGAAGTTGGTGAGGGCCACGGTGTAGATGGTGGGCTCGGTAATACCGCACAGGGAGGAGGCCATGGTGCCAAAGGCGGTGGCCTTGGTCTCCTTATCCTTGACGCGCAGCGCGTAGCCGAAGGATACGCCCGCCAGCGCCCACACGGTGAGGCCCAGCACGGCGCTGACCGGGCAGTAGCCCAACGTGGTGAGGTTGTTGATGACTATGGGGATTATGGCGGCGTGGACGCCCATCATAACAAAGAGCTGCCAGAACGCGCCCAGGATGCCGCCGCACAGCACAGGCACCGCATTGTTCAGCGCATTGATGCCGCTGGCCAGGCCGGTAGAGACCATCGACATCACGGGGCCGACTACCAGCAGCGTGAGCGGGAAGGTGACGCACAACACCACGGTGGGCACGAACATGAGCTGGAGCATCTGCGGGATGAACTTTTTGGCCAGCGCCTCGATCTTGCTGGCGACGAACACGGCCAGAATGATGGGCAGCACGGTCTGCTTATAGCTCAGCATGGTGACCGGGATGGTGAGGAAAGTGAGCGGCGTTTCCCCGCCCACAAAGGCCACCAGGTCCGGGTACAGCATGGCCGCGCCGATGACGGCGGCAGTGTACGGGTTCATGCCAAAGACCTTGCCGGCCGAGAAGCCGACGATGATCGGGAAGAAATACATCAGCGCATCCGCCACGGCGTAGAGGATCAGGTAGGTGCCGTCGGTGTTGGCAAGAATGCCGATGGTGGTAAGGATGGTGAGCACGCCCTTGATGATACCGCCGGCCGCCATGGGGGCGATGCTGGGCAGGATGCAGCCGGAAATGGCTTTGAAGAACTTATTATACCAGCTGTCCTTGCTGACCACCCGCATACTCTCAGCTTTGGCTTTGGCCTCGGCTGCCGCGTCGCCGGTCTGGCCGATGAGCTTGAGCACCTCGGGGCACACGTCCGAAACATATGTACCGATGGGGATCTGGTACTGGCCGCCGCCATGCACGACGCCCATCACGCCCTTGACATTTTTGACCGCGTCGTCGCTTACCTTGCTCTCGTCCACGAGGACGAAACGCATCCGGGTCATGCAGTGGGTGGCGCTGACAATATTTTCTTTGCCGCCGACCGCTTCTACCAACTCTTTGGCGAACTGTGCGTAATCTTTCCTTGCCATAACAATACTCCTTTTCTTTGCAGGTTTCAACACAAAACAATGTTCAGATCCGCTCAAAAGTAGTGGATTTGTCCATCGCGTTGTGATAATATTAACCCGGAAAAGCATTTTGGAACAGAACAAAACCAAACCAAAAGGCTGACAAAACCAAACCACATGCAGGGAGGAAAGGGCAAAGTGAACAGAAAAGACTTTGAGGCTTTGGTCGTTCCGCTGAGCGAAAAGGAAAAATGCTACCGGGACGATCCGGCGCTTGCGCGGGAATGGTACGGAAAAAGCGGCGCGATGCATATGGATGCCGACGGCGTGTATTGCATCGACCTGATGAGGACCTCCGATGTCTTGCACGGTGTGATTCTGGGCGGTCAAAACCAGCTCTCGCCGTATCAAAACCTTGTTTTCAACAAGCAGACCCGCTACTCCCAGGTGCCGCTGCACCGGCACAGCTATTTGGAGATGACCTATCTCTACGCCGGCAGCTGCACGGCCACGATCAACGGGCGGCGCGTCCGGCTGGATGCGGGCGACGTGTGTATCATGGACACGCAGGCCATCCATGCCATCGACCCCACCGGCGAGGACGACATCGTGCTCAACTGCCTGATGGGGCAGAAATATTTCAACGCCCAGTTCATCGGGCGGCTGGCCAGCAGCGGCATGGTGGCGCAGTTTTTGGCCGATGCGCTCAACGGCCACAACAAGCACGACCAGTATCTTTTGTTCCACACGGCGGACGTGCCCCTGGTTCGCGAGCTGTTTGAGAACGCCTTTTGCGAATACCTCGACCCCGGCGTTTGCAGTGAGGACCTGCTGGACAGCTATATGACCATGATCTTCATCCAGCTGGCGCGGTGCTACCAGTCCACCAAGGAGGAGGAGTGCCACCGGGAGTCCCGCCGGTATATGACCGAGGTGCTGCGCTACATCGAGCAGAACTATGCCACCTGCACGCTGGAGGAGACGGCGGAGCGGTTCAGCTTCCACCCAAACTACCTCTCCCGTGCGCTGAAAAAGGCGACCGGCTTTTCCTTTAAAGAGCTGGTGGATCAGAACCGCCTCAGGCAGGCGGCGTTCCTTTTGCGCAGCACGGCGCTGCCCATCGCAGAGATCGCGCCTCAGTGCGGGTGGAGCAACCTGAACCAGTTTTATAAGAAGTTTGAGGCCGGGTACGGCGTGACGCCCGGGGAGTACCGGGCCGGGGAGGAGTGAGAGAGCGGAAAGCATCGAGAAGACCCAATTTGCAATCTTTTTGCAAATTGGGTCTTGTATTCTGCACGAAAAAAGAGTATACTGGCATTCGCTCACAAAACGCAAGCTGTTTGCAAATTGACTGCGCGCAATGCGCTGTGCGGAGAAGGCTATGGAACTCTTTTTGGAAGTATTGGAAGAATCGGTTTTGGATACGGGCAGGATGCTGCCGCTGCTGTTTGCGGCGTACCTGTTCATCGAATACGTCGAGCGCCGCCACGGCGAGCGCATCGAAGCGCTGCTGGCGGGCGGCGGGCGTTGGGGCGCGCTCCCCGGTGCGGTGCTGGGGTGTGTGCCGCAGTGCGGCTTTTCGGCGGTGGCGTCCAACTTTTACGCCTCGCGGGTCATCACGCTGGGCACCCTGATGGCCGTGTACCTGGCCACCAGCGACGAGGCCATCCCGCTGCTGGTCTCCGTGCCGGGCTACTGGGATGAGCTGGCCCTGCTCCTGGCCATCAAGGTGGTGTACGCACTGGCGGCAGGCTTTGCGCTGGACTTTGTGCTGCGCGGCGTGCTGCCCCGGTCGCTGCGCGGCGGCTACACGGGCCGTGCCAGCGAGGTGGACTGCCACGAGGATCACGGCGGCGGGGAGGAGGGCTGCTCCATCGGGCGCGCTGCGCTGCGCCATACGCTGGAGATCTTTGTGTTCATCTTTGCGTTCAGCCTCGTGTTTGGCTTCATCGTGGAGAGCGTAGGCCATGAGGCGTTTGCCTCGGTGCTGGGCCGCATGGGCTTTTTCCAGCCCGCCGTCGCGGCGCTGGTGGGCCTCATTCCCAACTGCGCGGCCAGCGTGCTGCTCACCCAGCTGTATCTGGAAGGCGCGCTGCGCTTTTCCAGTCTGGTGGCAGGGCTGTGTACCGGCGCAGGCGTGGGCCTGGCCGTGCTGTGGCGCGCAAACCCCTCCTGGAAGCAGAACCTGTTCATCACGGGCCTGCTCTGGGCCGCCGGCACCGTGCTGGGCGTCGGGATGCAGATCGTTGTGGCGCTGCTGGCGTGACCTCTATGCGATCGTGGCGGCCGGTGATGGATGGCCGGCCTTAAAAGCAGTACAGGGGCACGGTACAAAGGGACAAACAAAGGCACAAACAAGGGGCTTCCCGCTCCGCGGCGCTTGCGGAACGGGAAGCCCCTTTTGCATGATCCTGTCACAAAGGCGGCAGGCTCCCTTATTTTTTGACGGCAGTTGCGTTTTCGTTCCGGCCTGTGCAGGCACGGGGCCGGCCTTTAGGGAAGCTCTGAATAAATCTGGTATGCAGATTGCCG
>CAZYAX010000197.1:0-3943 GCA_964646195.1 uncultured Faecalibacterium sp.
TTATGCACCCAGCTTTGCTTCCAGCCGCTGACGGATGGCCTTAATAAAGCCCTCGCTGTCCACCACTTCGGGGGTGATACCCTCGGCCAGCGCGCACAGATCCTTGGTCATCACGCCCTCGTTGAGGGTCTGCAGGCTGGCCGCCTCCAGCGCCTCGCCAAAGGCAGAGAGATCCGCCAGGCCGTCCAACTCGCCGCGCTTTTTCAGCGCGCCGGACCACGCAAAGATGGTGGCCATGGGGTTGGTGGAGGTCTTCTCGCCCTTGAGCCAACGGTAATAGTGGCGGGTGACGGTGCCATGGGCGGCCTCGTACTCATACTTGCCGTCCGGGCTGACCAGCACGCTGGTCATCATAGCCAGAGAGCCGAACGCCGTGGACACCATGTCGCTCATCACATCGCCGTCGTAGTTTTTGCAGGCCCAGATAAAGCCGCCCTCGCTGCGGATCACGCGGGCCACGATGTCGTCGATGAGGCTGTAAAAGTAGGTGATGCCCTTCGCCTCGAACTTTGCCCTGTACTCGCTGTCGTACACCTCCTGGAAGATATCTTTAAACGTATGGTCGTACTTTTTGGAGATGGTGTCCTTTGCGCCGAACCACAGGTCCTGCTTCACATCCAGCGCATAGTTGAAGCAGCTGCGCGCAAAGCTGCGGATGGAGGTGTCCTTGTTGTAAGAGCCCTGCAACACGCCGCCGCACTCAAAATCGTATATGGTGGCCGTCTGGCGGGTGCCGTCCTCACCCGTATAGACCAACTCGGCCTTGCCGGGACCGGGGATGCGGAACTCGGTGCATTTGTACACGTCGCCGTAGGCATGGCGGGCAATGGTGATAGGCTTGCTCCAATTTTTCACCACAGGCTTAATGCAATCGATCATGATCGGCGCGCGGAACACGGTGCCGTCCAGCACGGCGCGGATGGTGCCGTTAGGGCTCTTCCACATCTCGTGCAGCTTATACTCGTCCATGCGCTGGGCGTTGGGGGTGATGGTCGCGCACTTGACCGACACGCCATATTTCTGGTTGGCCAGCGCGGCGTCCATGGTCACCTGGTCGCTGGTCTCGTCGCGGTGGGGCAGGCCCAGGTCGTAGTATTCGGTCTTGAGGTCCACAAACGGCAGGATCAGCTCGTCCTTGATCATCTGCCACAAAATGCGGGTCATCTCGTCGCCGTCCATCTCCACCAGCGGGGTCGTCATCTTGATTTTTTCCATAGCGGTTCCCTCCCTCTCAGGTTGCGGGCCTCTGCTTCGACCCGGCATACGCGCCAAAGGCGCTGCCGCCGGTGCGAAGGCTGTTGGTTTTTTGCGGCGCGAGCGGCTGCCAGGCCTGGGAACCTCCATCCTGCGCGGCCCGCACCCGGACGTTTTCCAGCATCCAGACGCAGGCCGGAGCGGGCCGGAGCTCCCACCGCGCCTTGCGTTTTATCGGCACAGCCCCGCTTACCTGCGGTAGGCTGCGGCCAGCTTTTCCAGCGCAGGCAGGCTGCGCTCCACCTTTTCAGTGTCGATGCAGTAGGCCAGGCGCACATAGCCCTTGACGCCAAAGGTATCGCTCGGCACCAGCAGCAGGTCAAATTCCCGCGCCTTCCTACAGAAAGCGTTGGCGTCCTCCTCCAATGCCTTGGGGAAGATGTAGAACGTGCCGCCGGGGCGCTCCACCTCAAAGCCCAGCGCAGTGAGCGCATCGTACAGCAGGTTCATGTTGGTCTCGTAGACGCCCAGCTCACTGGTCACCTCCAGGCACTGACCCACCGCGCGCTGGATGATGCTGGGCGGGCAGTTGTGGCCCGTAAAGCGGGAGATCTGGGCCATCATATCCACCAGCACATCTTCCCCTTCGCAGCCGGGGCGCACGGCCACATAGCCCAGGCGCTCGCCGGGCAGGCTGAGGCTCTTGGAGAAGGAGAAGCAGGTGAGCGTGTGCTCATAAAATTGCGCGGGGTACGGCACGGCCTTGCCGTCAAAGGCGATGTCCCGGTAGGGCTCGTCGCTCACCAGGTAGATCACATGGCCGTACTCCTTGCCCTTTTGGCGCAGCAGCTCCGCCATGCGGGCCAGCGTATCCGCCGAGTAGACCACGCCGGTGGGGTTGTTGGGCGTGTTAATCAGCACGCAGGCCACCCGCGGGGTGAGCATCTGCGCAAAAGCCTCCAGATTGGGCTGGAAGGCCGGGGCCATGGGCGGCACCACCTTGAGCTGCGCGCCGGTGCCGTTGACATAGGGGCCGTACTCCGGGAAGTAGGGCGCAAAGGTCAGCACCTCGTCGCCGGGCTGGGTCACCGCGCGGACGGCGTGGGCGATGGCTCCCGCCGCGCCCGTGGTGGGGAAGATATCGTTCTGCACATAGGGCAGCCCAAAGCGGGCCGCCAGGTGCGCCGCCACCGCGGTGCGGAAGCCGGGGTCCCCCTGGCTGGGGCAGTAGCCGTGCAGATCCACCGGGTCGCCCTCGGCCAGCAGCCGCTGCATCGCCTGGGTAAACTGCGGCGGGCAGGGCACGCTGGGGTTACCCAGCGAATAATCAAACACATTCTCGTACCCAATCTGGGCCGCGCGCTGCTTGCCGTACATAAATGTCTCGCGGATCACACTCTTGTGCTCCAGCATAGCGCGGTAGGTCTCATTCAACATTCCAAATTCCCCCTGTATTTTGCTTTTTGGCGTCATCGCTCGTGGTGCATGGCCGAATAGCTCTGCTCCACCTTGATCACGCTGAAATAATGCTCATCCTGCCCGGCCACAAACTCCCGCAGCTCTTTCACAAGAGCCCCGCGGTCGCCCGCATAGCCGGCAGGCACCACCAGATCAAACAGCACGTTGGTGTGCGTCGGCCCCGGCACGATGCGCAGATCGTGCAGCGAGAGCTCCGGGTCCATCGCAGCCACCTTCTCGTTCAGGCGGGCCCGCAGCACGCCTACGCGCGCGTCCGCCGTGACGATGGGGTCGTAGTGGATCGTGACCTGGATGCGCTCCTCCCTTAAAAAATCCCGTTCGATGTTGTCGATCAGGTCGTGGGCCTCCAGCGGGTCCATTTCGGCGGGCACCTCCACATGCAGTGAAGCAAACTGCCGTCCCGGCCCGTAATCATGTACCATGAGGTCGTGGGTGCCCAGCACGCCGGGGTAAGAGAGCACCTTGGCCTCGATGCGATCCACCAGCTCCGGATTCGGGCTTTCACCCAGCAGCGGGCTGAGCGTATCCTGCACCAGCCCCCAGCCGGACCAGAGGATGAACGCCGCCACAGCCACGCCCATCAGGCCGTCGATGCGGGGCTGCCCGGTCACACGGCACAGCACACTGGAAACCAGCACCGCGCTGGTGGAAATCACGTCGTTGCGGCTGTCCGCCGCGGTGGCCAGCAGGGTCTCGGAGGTGATGATCGTGCCCACCGTGCGGTTGAACACACTCATCCACAGCTTGACGGCGATGGACGCCAGCAGCACCAGTACCGTCAGCAGGCTGAAACCCACCTCCTCCGGGTGCAGCACCTTGGCCGCTGATTCCTTGAGCAGTGACAGCCCGATGGCCATAATCATGGCGCTGACGGCCAGCCCGGCCAGGTACTCATAGCGCGCGTGGCCGAAGGGATGCTTTTCGTCCGGGGCCTTGGCCGCCAGCCGGAAGCCCAGCAGGCTGACGATGTTGGACGATGCATCCGAAAGGTTATTGATGGCGTCCGCCGTGATGGCGATGGAACCGAACAACGTGCCCACGGCCAGCTTGCCCGCAAACAAAAGCAGGTTGCACACGATGCCTACCACGCTGGCCAGGTTGCCATAGGCGGTGCGCACGGCACGGCTTTTTATATTGTCCCTATCCTTGATAAACGTGCGGATCAGGAATTGCGTCAAAGCAGGATGCCTCCCCACTGCAAAAGAATCATATGGGTAATTATAGCATGATACTTTACCATTTTAAAGTGCTCCGGCAAAAAAAGTTGCCC
>CAZYAX010000198.1:0-3932 GCA_964646195.1 uncultured Faecalibacterium sp.
ACGGCTCGCCCGGCAATCTGCATACCAGATTTATTCAGAGCTTCCCTAATAGGGATCAGCCCCCGGTCAGCCGGCGCACATAGCCCTCCAGCGTGGCGGCAAAGGCTTGCTGGGAGTAATGCCGCTCGTACAGCGCGCGGCAGGCGGGGCCCATCCGGGCCAGCTCGCCGGGGTGGCCGATGGCCCATGCCAGCCGTTCGGCCAACTGCTGCGCACTGTCATGCGTGTAGACAAAGCCGTCCACGCCCTCGGTTACCAGCCCGGCGGTGCCGGTGTTTTCGGATACGATAAAGGGCTTGCCGAAGATCAGACCTTCGGTGATAAAGGTGGGCATGGGATCGTCCCGGGAGCTGCACACTACGCAGGCGCACTGGGTCATCAGGGACTTGATCTCGTCCCGCGTGAGGCGTTTGCGGTAGAATACGCTGTCGGGATAGTCATCCTCCAGGTCGAAGATGGCACTGCTGATCTCCTTATGGGCAGCCTTGCCCACAAAGAGGAAGCCGGCCTTGGCGCGCTTTTCGTCCGGCAGCAGGCGGATGGCCTCCACGAGGATATCCTGCCCCTTGCGCGGCTCAATGGAGCCGATGTTGACAAACAGAGGCTTGCCATGGGCAAAGCCGGTGTCGTAGGGGGCAAACTGCTCCTGCGCGTAGTCCGGCAGGCCGTAGATGAGCTGCCAGATGTCGAACTTGGGGCGCACGGAGTGCATGGCGGCCGCAGCATGCTTGCCCACGGCGCAGACCTGGATGTTGGGGCCGAGCTCGGTCGGGATGCGGTGTGCAATGCAGGGGTAGCCCGCGAAGGCGTCGTGCAGCCACCAGAGCACGGGCACCGGCGCGCCGCTCAGCATCCGGATGGCCTCCACCTCCACGATGGTGTTGGCCAGCACAAAGTCGCAGCACAGCGCCAGCCCCCAAAGGGAATTGGCCTTGAGGCAGTCTCGATGGGTGACAACGGTGGCCCCGGCGCTCACAAACAGGCCCAGAGAGCCCTGGTCGGAGGGCCCCAGCACCACCGTCTCAAAGCCCAGGCGGCGCAGCACCGGCACGGCGGTGACCAGCACGATGGGCGCGCCGGTCATGTTCAGCTCATGGCTCAGCACCATGGCGCGCTTGCCATGGGAGGAAAACAGATCGTCCGGCTGGAGCTCCCGCCGGTAGTGGAGCAGCGCTTGGGGGATGTGGCAGGGCGCTTTGGCCCCGGCAGCAGCCAGCCGGATGAGCTCGGCGGCATCGGCGGGATCATTGGCGGTTTGGAGGCAGCGCTCCAGCAGCGCCCGGGATACGGCGGCAAACTTGCAGCCCGCCAGAGCGCCGTCCGCCCGGCAGCAGGCGGTGCCGCCGTCAAAGCCGAACACCGCATCGCAGAAGGCGAAGTCCGCCCCGTCCTGCAAAGCCTGCGCAAAATAGGAGAGCGCCGTGCTCATACACCCTACGTCCTCACTGACGAGCACCGCGCCGGCGACGGCAGCGGGCAGGCAGGGCTCCCAGGCGGTGAGCAGGCGGAATTTTTGATGCAGCTGGATATCCAGCGAGCGCTCCAGCGTGCCGCAGCGGCCCGGCGCATACACCACAAGATAGGTGGCCTGCGTTTCCAGAAAGGTCTGGCAAGCCAGCTGCTTTTCCTGTAGCTTGCTGTATTGATGATACATAGCTCTCATCCTTTGTGCAAAATACTCGAAACCCGGCGCAGCGGGGCCGTGACCCTCCAGGAGGAGCTGGCCTTCATGGCCTCCACGGTCGTTTTGTAAAAGTCGCGCTCAGCGGCCAGCGGACCCACGGTCCGGCGCAGCGACTCCAGCTCGGCGTTCGCGTCGCGCAGCTGGGCGGCGGCGATCTCGCCGGATTGCAGCGTGGACTCATACGCCTGCATCACCACCGGCAAGAGAGGGTCGCCCGCGTTGGGCTGGATGGGGTAATAGCGGTAGGAAATATGCAGCTGGGTTCCGGCGGGGAAGCTCTTACGGCCCTCCAGCTGGAAGATGGGGTCCACATGCAGAAACAAAAAGCTGTCCCCATCGATTTGGAACCCGTTTTGGGGGCGCAGGGTGATCCGGTCGTCCGAAACGGTGATCCGGGTGAGATAGCAGGGCAGCTCGCCGGGGTCGAACCGCAGCGCCCGCGCGTCCTTTTTGAGGGTGAAGGAGGCGGAAACGGTGTGCGTGTCCTCCTGGTACGCGGTCTGCGGAGCCTCCAGCATGTTCTGTTCGGAGTAGCCGAAGCCCAGGTCGTACAGCAGCTTGGCGCGGGTCAGCTGTGGGTTGAGCTGGTCGTCATCGTCGCTGAGGTCCGCCGTATAGGCTTGCAGCTGCTGCTCCAGCGACAAACAGCGCTGGGCCAGCTTGGAAACGCCGGCATCGGAAATGGAGAGCTGTTGCTCCAGTTCCGCAATGCGGCCGCGCAGGCTTTCCATGGTTTCGGGGGTCATTGCCAGATCACCTCTTCTATTATTTTAGGCAGCGCTGCGCCGGTTCATGCAAGCGGCGGGCAGCCTTTTGGGAAACCTCTGCCCTGGCCCGGCGGTCAGGCTGCCGGGATAGGTGCGGGGAGGGCGGAGCTTTGTCCCGCACGCTTCCCGGCCCCGGTCAGTGCTGGGGCGCACGCCGGCGCTTGCGCTCCGGCTGGGGGACAAAAAAGCATTTGACGGCGCGCCAGAGGCGGCTGCGGTTGACCAGCAGTGCGCACACGGCGGCGATGAGGCAGCTGCGCAGGGCAAACTGCGCGATGAGGCCAACCACAGGCCGGGTGGCGAACTTCGCCGCAAACAGGTACCAGGGGATGCCGATCAACTCGACGGTGTGGACGCAGAAGATGAGCAGCGAGCTGCGGCCTACCCGCTCCAGCAGGCGCACCGGCCAGCCCTGACCGCAGCGCAGCCGGGTGAACCAGCGGGTCATGCCAAAACCGATCACGCCGTTGAGCAGGATGCTGACGGGGCCCAGGGTCCATTCGCCCTGGGAGAGATTGTCCGTAAACTGCCGGGTCACAGCGCCTGCAGCGATAAGCAGCACACTCAGCACCCACAGGGGGGCGTACCATCGGGGCAGGGGATTTTCAAACAGCTTTTTACGCTTTGCCAGGTAGCCTATGTAGATATAGAATGCTACGATCAGGCCCTGAGAGATGGAGTAGGGCAGCTCCCAGAACTGGCAGCTGGCCCAGCCTGCCAGCATCACGCCCACCATGGCGGGCGTAGCCCAGCGCTCGGGGCAAACATTGAGCACGATGTCCAGCACGATCCAGCCCACCACGAGCGCCAGCATGTACCACATAGGCCCGCAGGAGAACACGGTGTAGCCGCCGTACTCGGCGGTATGGGGCAGGCCCAGCGCAAAGCCGGCCAGTACGCGCAGCGTCTCGTGGACGGAATTTGTCCAGATGCCGAACGCGGTGTAATGGCAATACAGATGCAGCGCGCCGGTGGCAAGCGCCGTGAACAGATAGGGCCGCAGCGCGCCCTTGCGCTGCTGGCGGATGCACTTGCCGATGGGCCGCTTGCGGAAGCCGTAGCCGCTGATGATGAAAAAGGCGGACATGAGCATATCGCGGTAGATAAAGCAGAGAAAGGCGGGCAGCCAGACGCCGCCCTCCAGATCGAGGGGATAGGATTCGATCGTATGCGAAAATACAATGGCGGCCATGCCCAGGCCCTTGAGCATGTCGAACATACCCAGGCTGCTGGCGGCGCGTGTTTTGGTCCCTTCCATATAGGGTGCCTCCCTTTTTTACAGACGCTATCCTGAAATTTCCGCCTGCATTCGGCAGCTTGTGAAAGAATTTTGATGAAAATCCTAAACTTTTAGGCGCAATTCCAGTATAATGAATTTTAGCCGGTCTGTCAATTCATATTGCGGCGCAGCGCATACAAAATTCGACCGGTTTTAGGGAAGCTCTGAATAAATCTGGTATGCAGATTGCCGGGCGAGCCGT
>CAZYAX010000199.1:0-3920 GCA_964646195.1 uncultured Faecalibacterium sp.
CGCTGCCGCCGTAGCTGGCCTCAAAGCTGGAGGCCATGCGGATCTTTTCGTAGTTTGGCGGCGTAAGGCGAAGCATGATCTCGCCGCAGGTGATGAATTTATGGTTACCGGAGTCTTTGTCCAACAGGGGATTGTAGTGTTCCATAACGCTCCTCCTTATGAAGATAATGTGGGTGATGCGGGCACAGGATAGGCCATTGCATCTTGTTGTATCCATTATATTTCTTTTGGCGGCATATTTCAAGCTCTATTCCCAAAAAAGTGGGAAAGCAAGCGATGAAATTTCATCGATTCTGCCCACTGCCCGGATTTTGCCGCGAGATTTCTGCGGATGGTTATTGACTTTGTCACTTTCGTGTGCTAAAGTGGACAGGTGAGATGAACCGGATACCGGGAGGCAGCTATGACGGAAAAAAATCCCAGAAAAAATGCGATGACAGATGCATTGTTCGACGCGATCCTGAGCTTGGAGACGCGGGAGGAGTGCTATAAATTTTTCGAGGACCTGTGCACGATCAAGGAGGTCTCGGATATGGCGCAGCGGCTGGAGGCCGCCAAAATGCTGCTGGAGGGCAATACATACGAGCAGATCGTAAAATCGGTGGAGATCAGCACGGCCACCATCAGCCGGATCAACCGTTGCATCCAGTATGGCCCGGGCGGCTATCAGAATACGATCCGCAAGGTGCAGCGCCGCGCAAAGAAGTGAGGGCGCGGTCCGCCTTTTCCTTCAGTCACCCTTTCCCATGGTTTTGCATAGATTGGTGTAGACCATTTGAAAGGATGATTTTTATATGGCAAACTGTGTTACGCCCATCGTGGACACTCCCGTTTCGATGTGCCAGGCGGTTATCAACCTGGTCGCCAGCATCGCCGCAGAGGAGATGGCTCTCAGCCGCATCCTGAACGCAGAGAGCGAAAAGATGCAGCGGGCGATCTGCCTGGATGACGTCGATCTGTGCAAGCTGCTGGAGATCAACGACTCCGCAACCAACATGGTCCATGCCGTTGCCAACCTGGAGCTGGTGCTCAAGGATAAGCTGGAGTTTGTGGCCAACAACCTCTATTATCCGTGTAGCGGCCAGGACGATGATTGCGGCGGCGGGGAGGACGGCAACAGACCGGAATAAAAGGGATCCGGCCGTGCCTGCCCGCAAACGCGGGCGGGCATTTTTCTTTCAAAAGCTCCCAAAATAAAGTGGCGGCTTTCTGTTTGGAAGGCCGCTTTCCTGTGTAAAATTTATTAAAAAGGCCGGTTGGAATTGCCGGAGGCAAAATTCTGTGCTATACTATACCATGTATCTCTGTGAGATAAAGAGGGAGGGAGCAGCCTTTGCTGAAGTACGATGCAGTGCTTTTCGACGTGGATGGAACGCTGCTGGATTCCGCTCCGGGGATCTTTCATACGCTGGAAGAGGTTTTCCGGCAGATGGGGGTGGATCCCGCCGGGATGGATATGAACCGCTACCTTGGCCCGCCGCTGCGCAGAACCTTTGGGGAGCATTTTTCGCAGGAAGCACAGATCGAGCAGGCAACCAGACTGTATCGTGCAAGCTACAAGGTGAAGGGCAGCCACGAATGCGCGCCATATCCCGGCGCGGTGCAGATGCTGCGCCGTCTGCGAAAAGCAGGGCTCATCCTCAGCACAGCGACCTCCAAGCCCACCAGCGTGGTGGAGCCGATTTTGCGTGAGCAGGGCATCGCGCCGCTGTTTGACCTGATCGCCGGCGCGTCGCTGGATAGATCCCGCGACACCAAAACGGATGTGATCCGCTATGTGCTGGCGCAGCCTGTCATGCGGGGCAAGCGCGTGCTCATGGTGGGCGACCGGCATGACGATATGCGCGGCGCGGCGGACTGTGGGCTGGACGCTGCCGCGGTGCTGTACGGCTACGGCAGCCGCGCTGAGCTGGAGCCGTTCCGGCCGGTATTTTTTGCCGGGAGCTGCAACGAGCTGGCGGACTTTATTTTGGAAGAGCCGGCATTAAGATGAAATGGTGAATAACGATGAATCGAAAGAATCAAGCGGACGAGCCGTCCATGACACCCATACAAAAGCAGGCGATCGCCGCCTGCATCCTCTGTGCGCTGGCGGTTTTGATCACGGCCTGCGTCACCAGTATTCTGGTAATGAGCAAGGTAAACGAGACGCCGGAGGCGCCCATCACCACGCAGGTGGATCCGTCCTCGCCGGGGCTGTCGGATTATTACCAGATCGACCCGACGGCGGCGGCCGTTTTGGAGCAGACGGAGGACGCGGGGGAGGCCTACCTGGCCGAGACCCTTTTTCTGGGCGACTCCAATACGGTGCGCTGCTACAACAGCGGCCTGCTGACGCTCCAGCAATACTGTGCCAAGGAGGGGATGACCCTCCAAAATGCTTTGTCGGAAAAATTCGTCGCTTTTAAGAAGGACGATACGCTCTATACCATGGCGCAGGCGGTGGCCATGCTCAAGCCGCGCCGCGTGATCATCACGCTGGGCACCAACGACACCAGCATGAGCGTATCGGATTTTATCAGCGCCTACTCTGCGCTGATCACCAAGATCCAGGAGAGCTATCCGTATGCGGATCTCATCGTCAACACGATCCCGCCCGTGCCGCAGAACCACGCCAGCTATCCCGGTATCTCGCAGGAAAAGATCGACGATTTCAATATGGCGCTTGTGGAGCTGTGCGAAAATCTGGAGATCAAGTTTCTCAACAGCGCGGAGGCCCTCAAGGATGAGAGCGGCTACGGAAACAGCGAGTACTATGTAAACGGTGATATCCATCTCAAAAGCAACGGCCTGAAGGTGATGCTGGATTATGTGTGTACCCATGCCTACCACACTGAGGACCGCCGCCCGGATACCGACAATATTCCTGCCCGCGCGCAGGAATATGTCAATACGCCCAGCGCGGCCGTTACCCCGACGCCGACCCCGACACCCGAGACGACGCCTGACTCACAGGACGCCCAATACCAGGCCTATTATCAGGTGGACCGCGGTGTGGGCGGCACCCTGACCTGTGGGAACGATACGGGCAAGACATCTTTGAGCTACGGCATTGCGGACGCCTCCAAATCTCTGACCGTGACGGCGGTGCCGGCCAGCGGCTACCTGTTTGTCAAGTGGAGCGACGGCGTTACTACCATGACCCGCACCGATACCGACTTTAAGCAGAATGTAAACGTGACGGCGCTGTTTGCCAGCGCATCGGTCTCCATCTCCGGCAGCAGCACGGCCTCGCTGGGCAAGCCGTACACCATCAAGGCAACGCTGAGCGGCAAGTATTCCACGGCAAATCGGCTGCACTGGTATGTGAACGGGGAGGAAGTGCCGGAGGTGGCCGGCAGGACGATGGTGACCATTACCGTGGATCAATCGCTGCAAAGCGAGACCTATGAGATCCAGGCGGCTATCCTCTACAACGAGAATAAGATCATGAGCAATGTGATCCGGATCACCGTGGAAGGCACGGAGCCGTCGGCTTCCAGCGGCACGGAGGGCGAAGAACCGGACGGTCCGGCTTCGTCCCCGACGCCGGATGACCAGGCCGCGTCTTCCTCTTCGTCTTCCGCATCCGGTGAAGGAGAGCAGGAGGCAGGCTCCTCTGAGGAGCAGGAGCAAGAAGGCAGCCCGTCCACGGATGAAGACGGCGGCAGGGTGGCTTCTTCCGGCAGCGGCTCCGACCCGGCGGGCGCAGAGCGAAACGCCTCTTACCAGACCGCGGCGGATACAGGGGAAGCCGGAGCCTCCGCTTCTGCGGCGTCCTCTGCATCTTCCGGCGCGGAGGAGTGACGGCCGGCCCGGAACAGCCTTTCTTTCTCCGGCATATAATGAAGTATGCACGCTCAGAGGCGGCCCGCAGATCGCCGCGGTGTACTATGCCGGAGAGCCTGCTGATCTTTTGGAGTGGACTATGTAGACGCACT
>CAZYAX010000200.1:0-3892 GCA_964646195.1 uncultured Faecalibacterium sp.
AGCTTTGCGGCCGCACCACAGTACCCAGGCCGAAGTGGAAACGCACAGCGAGGTATACACGCCGCTCAGCATACCCATCATCAGCGGGAACGCAAAGGCAAAGATGCTGTCCAGCCCATACAGCTTGGCCACCACGCACATCACGCCCAGCGCCATCACCGTGGTCACCGTGGTGATAATGGCGCGGCGGGCGGACTGGTTCACCGAGACGTTCACCAGCTCGGCGAAGGAGGCCTTTTTGCCCATGAGGCCGCGATTTTCGCGGATGCGGTCGTATACGACGACCGTGTCGTTGATGGAATAGCCCAAAATCGTGAGCATCGCGGCGATAAAGTTGCCGTCCAGCGCGCTGCGCATCAGCACGAACGTGCCGAACACCACCATCAGGTCGTTGAGCAGCGCAAGGATCGCCATCATGCCGCCGGTCAGGCCGCCGATGTTCTTAAAGCGCAGCGCGATATAAATCAGGATCAGCACCAGTGCGAACGCGACGGCCACCAGGCTCTTTTGCAGGAATTTGGTGCCCATCGTCGCGCTGACGTTGCTCAGCGACAGCTGCTCGAATTCGTTTTCTGCGTAGTTCTGCTCCAGCGCATCCAGCAAGGCGCCCACCTGCTCGGTGGTCACGGTCTCGGTACCGGGCATGGAGATGGTCAGGGTCGCTTCCCCGGTGGCCACATTCTCGCCGGTTTGCAGCGTCAGGCTGGCGTTGCCCAGCGCCTGCGCCGCCGTCTCCTGCACGGAGGAAATGCTGGGTTCGCCCGTATACCGCAGGGTGATGCGCGCACCGCCGGTGAACTCCGTATCCAGATGCACGCCCAAAATCACCGCGCACAGCACAATGGCCGCCATCAGCCCCGCCGAAACGGTCAGGAACTTTTTGCTCCGGCCTACAAAATCCACCGTCCGCTTTTCTGCCGGCCGGCTGGCCTTGCCCTTGGCCATGCCGCCGTACAGCCACGGGTTGCGCAGCGGCTTAATGGCAGCCGCGCCGCG
Source organism: uncultured Faecalibacterium sp. (assembly GCA_964646195.1). Taxonomy (GTDB): domain Bacteria; phylum Bacillota; class Clostridia; order Oscillospirales; family Ruminococcaceae; genus Faecalibacterium. The sequence goes on from CAZYAX010000200.1 coordinate 997, forward strand.
GATCATAACGCGGGTGGCGAACACGCCGAACACAAAGTTCAGCAGCACGCCCGTGAGCAGCGTATAGCCAAAGGCATAGATCGTACCCGCCGTCGAGGGACCAAACGCAAAGAACACAAAGTTCAGCAGCTTGGCAAACAGGCCGTCCGTGGGACCAAAGGCACCCATCAGCACGATGGAAACGATCACGATGGTCACGTTGCCGTCCACAATGGGGGTCAGACCGCGGGCAAAGCCGCTCTTGAGCGCGCCGTCCAGCGATTTGCCGCTGCGCAGCTCCTCGGCGATGCGCTCGGCCGTGATGACGTTGGCGTCCACCCCCATGCCGATGGCCAGGATGATGCCCGCAATGCCGGGCAGCGTGAGGGTAAAACTCTCAAATACCGGGAAGTAGCCCGAAACGAAGGCCAGCGTAGCTGCTACCTGCCCTGCCAGCGCGATGCAGGCCAAAAAGCCCGGCAGCCGGTACAGCAGCGTCATGATCACAACGATCAAGAGATACGCCAGGATGCCTGCGCGCACCATCGCCTCCAGGCTGTTCTCGCCCAAGCTGGGGCTCACCGTAGAGTAGCTGTCCACCGTGAGCGCAAAGGGCAGCGAGCCGGAGTTGATCTGGCGCGCCATGCGGATGACGTCCTCCTGCGTAAAGGGATTGGCCGCCGAGCTGGTGATAATGGCAGAGCCGTCCGTGATGGCCGCGTTGACCGAAGCAACGCTGACGTTCTGGTCGTCCAGCCAGATGCCGATGGAGCCGCCCTCCGAATACAGGCGGGTGGTCGCCTCGCCAAAGGCAGCCGCGCCCTCATCCGTAAACTTCAGCGCCACATAGTATTCGGCCGTGCTGCCGGAGCTCACCTGCGCGTATTGCGCGGCGGCGGACTCCACCATCGAGCCGTCCAGGATCAGCGTACCGTCCGCAGCGCTGCCTTCCCGGAAGGTCAGGTACGCCGTGGTGCCGATCTCCTGGATGGCTGCCTCCGGGTCAAAATCCGTCTCGCCGGACTGCCACGGAAACTCCAGAATCAAGCTGTCGTCGTTGTAGTCGATGTAAAGCTCATAATCCGTAATGTTCAGGGCTACCAGACGGTTTTCAATCACCAGCTCGGCCGCATCCAACTGGTCGCCGGTGGCATCGTAGCCCTCCGCTGGCATAAAGGTGACGTTCACGCCGCCCTTGATGTCCACGCCGAAGCGGATGTCCTTCGCACCCTTGATATACGTCTTCGTTACATCGCCATATTTTGATGCAACGCCAAAGAACGCCGTATACGCAAATACAACGATCAGAAGCGCTGTGACAAAAAGATGCCATGCTCTGCCTTTTGTTTTCATAGAATCAGGATACCTCCAATATAATAAACCTCCTGCCGCGGTTTTGGCAGGGCCGCAACAGGAGATTGTTTCGACCGGTCAGTCCATCTTCTTCAACAGAAGTTCCACGGTTGCAAGGCGCACGCAGACGCACAGCAGCTCAGAGGCAGTTTCCACCTCATCCAGACTGGGATAAGTAGGCGCAATGCGCAGATGGGAATCCTCCGGGTCCTTGTGGTAGGGATACGCTGCGCCCGCGCCGGTGAGCGTGAGGCCGCACTCCTTGCATAGCGCCGCGACCCGCTTTGCACAGCCCGGCATCACATACAGGCTGATAAAATAGCCGCCCTTGGGATTAGTCCAGTGCGCGATCTCGCCGCAGGACGAGAGGTTTTTTGCGAACGCGGTCTTCACTGCGTCAAAGCAGGGCACCAGGCGGCGGCGATGCTTGGCCATATGATCCAGCACGCCCTGCTTATCCTTCAAAAAGCGCACATGGCGCAGCTGGTTCATCTTGTCGTAGCTGATGATCATCACCGAGAAGCGCTTGCACACATCCCGCATCGAAGCCTCGCTGCACGCCAAGGCCGAAACACCCGCGCCGGGGAAGGTGATTTTGCTAGTGGATGTGAACATGAACACCCGGTCCTCATTGCCGTAGGCCTTGCTCTCGTTGAGCAGCACCGGCGTCTCGATGATCTCGTTTGTCAGGTGATGCACGATATAGGCTTCGTCCCAGAAGATCTTAAAATCCGGGGCCGCCGTCTTCATGGCGGCAAAGCGGCGGACGGTCTCGTCGCTGTAGGTATAGCCGTCCGGGTTGGAATACTGCGGCACGCACCAGATGCCTTTGATGGAATCGTCCTCGGCCACCAGCTTTTCGATCAGATCCATATCCGGGCCATCCGGGCTCATGGGGATGTTGATCATCTCAAAGCCCATCTCCTCAGTGATCGCAAAGTGGCGGTCGTAGCCGGGCACCGGGCACAGGAACTTGCGGTTTTCCACCTGGCTCCAGGGCCGCTCCGACTCGGGGAAGCCGAACATGTACCCGATCGCAACCAGGTTGTACATGAGCTGCAAGCTGGAGTTGCCGCCCACGAACACCTCGCCCGGCGTCACGCCCATCACGTCCGCAAACAGTTCGCGCGCCTCGTGCAGACCCTCCAGGTTGCCGTAGTTGCGGGCGTCGGAGCCGCTGTCGGTAATGTAATCGTTCATCTGCAAAAGGCCCATTGCCAGGCTCATCTGGTGAGGACCGGGCTTGCCGCGGGCCATATTCAGCTGTAAGCCCATGCTTTTGTAGGAGTCGTACTGCGCGCGCAGCGCCTGCTGCTCCTGTTCCAGTTCCTCCCGGCTCATTGCAAGATAATCTGCCATTTCAATCGCTCCTTTACATAACTTTCTCAAACCCACAAACTGCCGGCGGCATTGCCCTGCGCCGTCTCCTGCCAGAGAGAAAGCAACCAATCCCGCCAGACTTATTTAGACTTATTTATTATAGTATAACCTAACATTTATTGTCAATAGCTATAATTCATGCGAACGCAATTTATGCAATTTATATAAAGGGAATCTCGAAAAA
>CAZYAX010000201.1:0-2103 GCA_964646195.1 uncultured Faecalibacterium sp.
AAGATCGCGGCCAACATCTCCTCCGGCCCGGCCTTGTAGATGGCCTCCATCTCGTCCCGGTGGGCCAGCAAATACAGCTTCCCACTCATGGCGGCAAATTTGCCCCAGTAGGTGCCGCTGTTTGCTTCCAGCAGGTTTTGTTTCTGCTTTTGCGGGTTGGTCTCGGTTAGTGCGTCGCGCAGCTTTTGCACCGAGTCCTGATAATGCGCCCCGATCTCGGCGCTGAGATCCTCCGCGCTCATGTCCTCGGCAAACGCCAGCGCATGGGCAAAGCCCTCGTCAAAGGTGATGTAGCCCAGCTTCTCGCGGTACGCCGCGGGGCACGCCGGGTAGTCTCTGTGGATGCACACATGGGCCAGCTCATGGGTGATGAGCTTGCGCATCAGGGACGGGATATCCACCCCCGCACGCTTGTACTCCAAACAGCGGATCAGATCAAACACGATGGATTGTTTACCGTTCTGTTCCCGAACCATTGCGTCATAGGGGGCTGGGCAGCCCACGGCCAGAAGCACCTCCACGGTCCCGGCCTGCTCCCTCCAGTGCGGGAACAGCGCACAGAACAGCTCCCGATTGTACGGCACAAAATCCCGGAGCGCGCCGTATACCAGCGTCAGCAGTTCCTCTACCGCGCCTTTCTCCGCCGGGCTGGGCGGGTCAAACAGATACTCCCCGTCTCGAAGGCTGGAAAACAGCCAGTGCCCGGCATAGTCTTGCCGGCCTTGCAGGTAGTCTGTCACGATAGACGCATCAATTTTCATCGGGCCCCTCCTTTAAAGGAACCAACCGCCCGGACAGAAACCATCCGGGCGTTTGATCTTACGGCCTTATTTTAAGCTCAATACTGCTTTTCCACCGGGACGATCCAGCCCTTGGTGTCGGGCAGGCGGCCCCACTGCATGCCGGTCATGGTGTCGTACAGCTTCTGGGTCACGGGGCCGATCTTGCCCTCGCCGATGTAGGCGTGCTCGCCCTTCCACACCAACTCCTTCACCGGGGAGACCACGGCGGCCGTGCCGGTGCCGAAGACCTCCTCCAGCTTGCCCTCGCAGGCTGCCTGCATGATGTCGGCGATGGCGATCTTGCCCTCGATGACCTCATAGCCCCAGTCCTTGAGCAGCTCGATGCAGCTGCGGCGGGTAACGCCGGGCAGCACGGTGCCGACGGTGGCGGCGGTATACACCTTGCCGTCGATCTTGAACATGATGTTCATGCTGCCCACTTCCTCGACGTACTTCTTCTCCACACCGTCCAGCCACAGCACCTGGGCGTAGCCCTGCTCCTCGGCCAGCTCGCCGGCCTTGATGGACGCCGCATAGTTGCCGCCGCACTTGGTAAAGCCGGTCAGGCCGGGGGCCGCGCGGATGTACTCGTCCTCCACATAGATGCGCACCGGGTCGATGCCCTCGGCGTAGTATGCGCCGGACGGGGAGCAGATGATGCAGAAGATATAGTGCTTGGAGGCATGGACGCCCAAGCCCACGTCGTTGGCAAACACAAACGGGCGGATGTACAGCGACGCGCCGTCGCTGTGGGGCACCCAGTCACGCTCGATGTCCACCAGCGCCTTCACGGCCTGGATGTAGTCCTCCACAGGTACGCGGGGGATGCACAGACGGTCGGCCGAATCCTGCATACGCTTGGCGTTGCACTCCGGGCGGAACAGCTGGATGGTGTCATCCGCAGTGCGGTAGGCCTTCATTCCCTCAAAGATCTCCTGCGCGTAGTGGAACACCACGCACGCGGGATCCAATTCAAACGGCGCATAAGGCACGATGCGGGCATCGTGCCAGCCTTCGCCATCGGTATAGTCCATCACGAACATGTGGTCGGTGAACTTCTTGCCGAAGCCCAGCTTGCTTTCATCCTCCGGCTTCGCTTTGGGAGCAGAGGTTCGGGTCACTTTAATATCCAACATGAAAATTCCCTCTCTTCTAACTTTTTGCGGCGGCGGCGTAAGGGCAATGCTTTCACGCCGGATGCACCAGTACCCTTTCATTATAGTATCTGGTGAAAATTTTACAAGGGGTAAAGCAAAAATTCTCATCTTTCCCCTCCCCAAGATGTGTAAGAATGTGCTACAATAGAAGCAGCCGGGCCGCC
>CAZYAX010000201.1:2203-3887 GCA_964646195.1 uncultured Faecalibacterium sp.
GGCCGCCGGGGCGTTGTGCCCTGCCGCCTGCAAGCCGGCTCTGCCTTTTACCGGTATCCCACACCTCTGGAGAGAGGCCTATAAATACTACTATTTATAATACGAGGAATCTGCACCATGATCCAAGGCGTTATTTTTGATATGGACGGCCTTATGTTCGACACCGAGCGCATGTGGGCCTCCTTCTGGAAGCCCGCGCTGGACGCGCTGGGCCTGCCCTACAGCGAAGGGCTGGACGAGGACGCCCGCGGCACCGCGGGCGAGACCATGCGCGCCGTGCTGCGCAAGCATTACGGCCCGGACTGCGACACCGAGGCTATCCTGAACAGCCTCCACGCCGTGGCCGCCCAGGCCTTCAAGAACCCTGTGCCAAAAAAGCCGGGGCTGGACGAGCTTCTGGCCTATTTAAAAGGGAAAGGGCGCCCCATCGCCGTGGCCTCCTCCAGCCGGGACGATGTGGTGCGCCGCCACCTGAAAAACGGAAACATCGAGCATTACTTCGATGTAATACTCACCGGCGATATGGTGCAGCACTCCAAGCCCGCGCCGGATATTTTCCTCGCGGCGGCGCAGCAGCTGGGCGTGCGCCCTTCTGAGTGCCTTGTTTTGGAGGACAGCTACAACGGTGTGCGCGCCGGGCATGCGGGCGGTTTTGTCACGATCATGGTGCCGGATCTGCTGCCCGCCGACGATGAGATGCGCTCCCTCTACACCACCGAGTGCGTCAGCCTCCACGCGGTGCGCCGCCTGCTGGAGGAGACAAATCTGTGCCCCGTCAAGGCCCCAAAGCCCGCCATCAAAGCGATCTTTTTCGACATTGACGGCACACTGGTGAGCTTTAAGACCCACGCCGCGCCGGCCTCTACGATGCGGGCCCTGCACAAGCTGTACGAGCGGGGCATCAAGCTGTTCATTTCCAGCGGTCGGCCGCCCCTTTATCTGGACATCCTGCGCGAGCAGCTGCAAAGCTTTCCCTTTGACGGCTACGTCCTGATGAACGGCCAATACTGCACCGATGCTGCGGGCGAGCCCTTCCACATCCAGCCGCTGCCCGCCGGGGCCTTCCCCGTGCTGCTGCCGTGGCTGGAGCAAAACCCGGACGTTGTGTGCAGCTTTGTGGAGCTGGACTACGCCTACGAAAACCGCCACACCCAGGCCACGCTGGACACCGCCAGGCAGGCAGGGCTCAGGGGCCCCCATGCCCCTGTGGAGGACCCGGCCCGCGCACTGACTCACACGACCTACCAGCTGAACCCTTACATCCCGCCCGAGCGGGACGCCGAGTTCATCGCCCATGCGCCGGGCTGCAGGGCCGTGCGCTGGAACGATATTTTTGCGGACGTCATCCCCGCCGGCGGCGGAAAGCCGGATGGCGTAAAGCGGATGCTGGACCGCTTCGGCCTCGCCCCGGCGGAGTGCATGGCCTTTGGCGACGGCGGCAACGACATCGATATGCTGCGCTTTGCGGGCATCGGCGTTGCCATGGGCAACGCTGCGCCCGCCGTAAAGGCCGCCGCCGACTATGTGACCGGCGACATCGACGCCGACGGCCTGGAGCAGGCGCTGGTACACTTCGGGCTGCTGTGAGATCGTACCCGTCACTGCTTTTCAATCGCGTCCGGGTCTGCTCTCAGGGGCGCAGAAGCAGGCACTCTGTCTCCAAAATCATCTTTATGTCTTCTTT
>CAZYAX010000202.1:0-3871 GCA_964646195.1 uncultured Faecalibacterium sp.
TTTTTCCATTTATCTCGCCGCCAAATTCCGGCCTGTACGCCGCAACCTGCTATATGAAGGCGTGTTACCCCTACTTGGGCAAGTCCAAGGGCTCCGTCATCAACTTTGCGTCCGGCGCAGGGCCGGAGAGATGCGATACGATCATTTATTGATGCGGTTTAGCAACTGCTCGCACTGGCGCGGGAGCGCTTCGGGGATGTTCATTCGCCGCGCAAAGTTCATCAGCTGGTGCACGGTGAGCCCCATGCTTCCCGCAAAGCGCGGGTTCTCGGTAAGCGGCCGGCAGCGTCCTGTGCGGGGACGCGCACCCGGCTTTCGCCGGGCAGCAGGGGGAAGCCCTCAAAGACGCGCAGCGATCCGGGCCATCAAAAAAATCATTGCGGTGCTCCGGTGTAAAGTGTGCTGTACAAGATGGAGCGCAGCTTTTACAGGAATATCTCCCTTTCGGCGCTGGCGGGGGAACTGGCCGTCTCCAAAAACTATCTCATCCGGCGGTTCCATGCCGAGGTGGGCATGACGCCCATGCAGTATCGGAAAACCAAAATAATATAAGCAGCCGGATCGCTGCTCGCAGGCGCCTACTGCTCCGCCCGCTCGCGGTACGCCTTGCAGATGAGCCGGGTCAGCACCGGGATGCAGGGGCGGGTGTCCTCCGAGAGGGTGAACAGGCAGGTGTCCGGCAGCGGCGGGTTCAGCCGCAACGGCAGATACCACGACTGCGGAAACACATCGTACCGCATCGGGCTGACGAACAGGCTCTTGCCCGTGAGCAGATCCGCGTAGGAGAGCTCATAGGAGGAGACCTCGGTCCAGTGGGCAAACAGGCCCTGCTGCTCCAGCCGGCTGCGCAGCAGCTGGACATACTGGTTTTCGCCCTGCTCGTAGCAGATGTGCTGCCCGTACAGCGCGGCCGGCTCCACGCCGGCCTGCCCCGCCAGCGGATGCTGCGGCCCGGCCACCAGGTAGCATCTGGTTTCAAACAGCGGTGTGCAGCACAGGCTGGGGCTGTCCTGCTCCAGCCGCATGTGGATGATGGCGTCCACGCCGGATGAGAGGCTCGCGTGCAACGAGCCTCCTAGCCCTTGTGTGTGTACCTGAATGTCGTAGCCGGGAAAGGCCTCGTGGATCTGATGCAGCAGCGTGTGATAAATGGGGTCCCGCTGGGTCATCACGGGCGGGAACAGCAGGGTGAGCTGCTGCCGGGCTATATAGGGGCGCACGGAATCCAGCGCGGCCAGGTACTGCCCGTAGAGCCGGCGGGCGGGCTCGGCAAAGGCCAGCCCCGCCTCGGTGAGCTGTACGCTGGTGGTGCTGCGCCGGAACAGCTCCACGCCCAGCTCCTTTTCCAGGCTGTGGATCTGGTAGCTCAGCGCGGGCTGGGTGATAAAAAGCTGCTGGGCCGCACGGGAAAAATTCAAGGTCTGGCACGCAGTCAAAAAACAGTGCAGCTGCCGGTCGTTCATGGCAAAAGAGAGCCTCCTTCAAAGCGCAGGATAGGGGAGCGCCGTCACTATTAGGATAACATATTTTAAGAAGGTTATAAAGGATTTTTATAAGAATTCCAGAAAAAATTTAATTCCTTTTATCAAAAAACCAACGTATACTTAACAATAGGAGAAGTGGGCCGCAGGCCCACAGGGGGCCCCTGCCCGGTCACGGTATGCGCGCGGCCGCCAGAACGCGTGCTAAGGCGCCGGCCGCAGCCTGCGCAGAGTTCCCCAAGGGTTTATGAGAAGAAAAGGAGCAAAACAATGAAGAAAATTTCCCGCAAAGGCTTTCTTAAGGTAGCCGCGGCCGCCGCAATGAGCGGCGTGACCGCCGGTGCGCTGGCCGCCTGCCAGAGCGGCAGCACTTCCACCGCTGCCTCCTCGGCCGCATCCGCCGGCGGCGAGGCTTTGTACATCCCCGGCACCTATACCGGCACGGCCCAGGGGATCGGCGAGGTAAAGGTCACCATGACCTTCAGCGAAACGGCCATCACCGAGGTGGTGGTGGACGCCTCCAACGAGACCGAGAGCATCGGCGGCGCAGCCGCGCCCACCCTCCAGGAGGCCCTGATGGCAGCTCAGAGCGCCGAGATCGACAATGTTTCGGGCGCCACCGTCACCACCAACGCGGTCAAGGAGGCCGCCGCAAGCTGCATCGAGCAGGCCATGGGCATTGCAAAGGAGCCTGCCGCCGAGCCGGCTGCAGAAGCCGACGACGGCGACTGGCTGGGCGCGGAGCCGGAGATCGACTCTGTCAGCGAGACCCGCGACTTTGACGTCGTGGTCATCGGCGCGGGCCTGTCCGGCATCTGCGCCGCGCGCGCCGCCGCTGAGGAGGGCGCAAAGGTGGCCATTGTGGAAAAGAGCGCCTCCTTTAACTGCCGCAGCGGCGAGTACGCCCTGCTCAACGGCAGCCTGAACAAGCGCTGGGGCCGCGAGAACATCGTGGATCCGGACGTGGTGGTCAACCGCCTGATGCGCGAGTGTACCTACCGCAACAAGCGCTCCATCCTCAAAAAGTGGGCCACCCACGCCCACGAGGTGATGGACTGGTTCATCGAGGCCTACCCGGACCTGACCATCTGCGACACCACCCGCGAGGTGGTGACTCAGGAGCAGTTCGACAAGGGCATTCTGGTGCCGCTGGCCTGGCCCCAGCCCGAGCACTACGACTACCGCGAGGAGGATTTCCCCACTTTCCCATCCAGCATGGAGTTCCGCTCCTCCCGCAATGACCAGCAGGGCTTTATGGTAGAGGCCAACCTGAACAAGGCCATCGAGAACGGCGCGGAGACCTTCTTCGGCTGTTTCGGCACCAAGCTCCTCAAGGACGGCAACGGCCGCGTGACCGGCGTGATCATCCGCGACGCCAACAACGGCAACGCTTACATCCAACTCAACGCTTCCAAGGGCGTGATCCTGGCCACCGGCGATAACTCCGGCGACGAGAAGATCATGAAGCACTTTGCTCCGGAAGTGGTGGAGAAAAACATCATGAACATGGGCGCCATGGGTATGCTGGGCGTGGACGTAGAGGGAAAGACCGTGGAGACCGGCGACGGCCTGCGCATGGGCGCATGGATCGGCGCAAAGGTACAGGATTTCCACGCCCCGATGACCCACCACATGGGCAGCGGCATGGGTGTGACTCCTTTCTTGCAGCTGAACAAGCACGGTGAGCGCTTTATGAACGAGTGCATCCCCGGCCAGCAGCTGGAAAACCAGATCGAGCTCCAGCCCGAGTGTACCTCTTTCCAGATCTACGATGCCAACTGGGGCGAGCAGATCCCCTACATGCCTGCCAACCACGGCGGCCTGTGCTACATCATCCCGGAGGACGAGGACGAGTCCAACCCCAACTTCACCGACCGCCAGTACACCAAGATCAGCGCCAAGGCCGAGGCGTACCAGTTCAAGGCCGACACGCTGGAGGATCTGCTCAAGCAGTGCGGCTACGAGGGCAGCGCGCTGGAAACCGCGCTGAAGTCCATCGAGCGGTACAATGAGCTGTGCAAGGCCGGCTCGGACGACGACTTTGGCAAGCCGGCCAAGCGCATGTTCGCCATCGAGAACCCGCCGTTCTACGCCTGCCAGTGGGGCACCACGTCCATGCTGGTGTGCGTGGGCGGCCTGGAGAGCGACGAGAATTGCCACACCTTTACCGAGGAGAGCGTCGAGAGCCCCAAGCGCGACGTCATCCAGGGCCTGTATGTGTGCGGCAACGTGCAGGGCAGCCGCTACGCGGTAGAGTACCCCATCTGCATGCGCGGCATCAGCCACAGCCTGTGCGTATACTACGGCTATGTGGCCGGCAAGAACTGCGTCGCGGGCGTTTAAGCTGCTTATATTATGGAAGCTCTGAATAAATCTGGTATGCAGATTGC
>CAZYAX010000203.1:0-3854 GCA_964646195.1 uncultured Faecalibacterium sp.
GTGCCAAGCCCGAAGGGCGTGATTTGTTCAGAGGTTCCTTAGGAGCGTTTCGCCGGTGTGCCGGCCTGCGGGGCCGTTTGCCCGCCGCACCAGCGCCAGAATATCCTGCGGCGCAGCGGCGAGATAGTCCGCCCCGGCGCGTTTCAGCTCCGCCTCGCCGCGGAAGCCCCACAGCGCGCCCATGGCGGGCAGCCCGGCGTTGTGCCCCGTGAGGATGTCCACGTCGCTGTCGCCCACAAACAGGGTGGTCTCTGCCTCAGCCCCGATGCTGCGCATCAGATCCAGCAGACCGGCGGGGTCGGGCTTGGTGGGTACGCCGGGCCGGCTGCCGCGCACGGCGGTGAAGCGGTCGCCGAAATAGTGCGCCAGGATCGTGCCGCACAGTGCGTCGGCTTTGTTGGAGAACACCGCCGTCTGCACACCGTCTGCGCGCAGCGCGTCCAGCAGAGGCGGGATGCCGGGGTAGGGGGCGGTCTTATCCTCCTTGTGGGCGCCGTAGCGGGCGGTGAACTGGGCCTGCGTGGCGGCCAGCTGCTCCGAGGTGCGCTGGCTGGCCGGTGAAAAGCGCTCCACCAGCTTGGGGATGCCGTTGCCCACCATATATTTGTATGCTTCGGTGGGGTGGGTAGGCCAGCCGTTTTGCATGCAGACCCAGTTGGCGGCATCTGCCAGATCGTCCAGCGTGTTGAGCAAGGTGCCGTCCAGATCAAAAATAACCGAATGGATCATAACCAAAAGCTCCTTTGTACATCATGCAAAAAGGGAATGGCCGTCTTGATGGCCCTGTTGCGGATGTGCACGGATGGGAAGGCGGAAGGCGCCGCTTTAACCACGGGACCCAAAGGGCCCACCACGCTCCAAAAAAGCGGTGCAGGCCAGCGCGTCCTGCAGGGGGATGCTGCGCACCTTGAGGCGGAAGGGCCCCGGCAGGCAGACGCTCAGGTTGGCGCGCTGGGCGGAGATGGCCCAGGGGCTTTGCACCAGCGACAGGCTCACCTGCGGGGAAAAGACGCAGATATAATGCAGGGTGAAATTTTTCTGGCGGCACAAGGTCAGCCGCCCCTCGCCGCACCAGGCGCCCTCGCGGCGGTAGCCCTCGGCGGCGCACAGCAGCATCAAAAAGAAATAGGCCGTGGGGAACAGCAAAACCGGTGTCAGGCCGGGCAGCGCGTAGAAGGAAAGCAGCGTGAGCAGCAGAAAAACGGCGAAAAACGCCCCGGCGGGCATAAACAGCATCAGGCTGCGGCCTCTGGTGAGCACCCGCACATCCGGCGGAAGCCGGAAATCGGGCAGCAACTTTTCCAGCAGAGCTTCCTGCCCGGGCCTGTAAACAAGGATGGGAATTTCACTGTCTGTATAATTTCCAGCCGTCACATACACCGGGTAGCGGCGCAGCAGCCGCGCGGTGGGCGAGAGGTGCACGTCCGCATAGCTAATGGACTCGGTGCGGATGCGGTACTGGTAGGTGTGCAGCACGCCGCTGCGTCCGCACAGGATGCCGCCCGTGCGCCAGACGTGATAGAACATCGTGTGCAGCAGGCTGCGTGCCAGGCTGATCCCCATCACAAAGCCCAAAAGGGTAAAAAGCCATGCCAGGCTGGCCGGCAGCCAGCGCATGGCCCAGGCGGCGGCCTGGTTCAGCTGCACCACGGCCAGCTGTTCGGGCAGGGCAGGATAGCTGCGGTCCTGCCGGGTGGCAAGCAACAGCAACAGCAGCGTGGAAACGCTGTTGGCGCTGAGCAGGGCCAGCGCCAGCTGTTCGCCGCCGCCGGGATGATACACCTCATCCTTGGCAGCGGGCATCAGCTGGTCGGCCAGCCATTCGGCGTCGCGCAGAGGCAGGCAGAGGGTATACGGCGCTTTGCCCGCAGGGCGGATAGGGTACAGCGTGAGCTGGGCCGCGCCGGTGAGCCGGTGGAACAGGGTACGCTCGATGTGTACGGCGGCCAGCTCGCCGCCGCGCACACTGCGGTCCAGATGGACGAAGAGGTCCCAGTGGATGTGGAGCGCGCCGTATTGGTCCAGCTGCCAGCCGCTGGACAGAAGGATAGAGGCGCTGACGAGGGCGGCCAGACAGAGCAGGGCCAGATCCTGCCAGAGCGCGGTGAAAAGCACGCTCCATTCCCGCCGGAAGGCCACCTGCACCAGCGGCAGCAGATAGACCACCAGCGTTTTGCGGATAAAGCGGAGCACATAGCTCCAGTGGAAGTGTTTGTGCTTGTTCATGTGCCGCCCTCCAGCCCGGTTTTGGGGAGAAGCGCTGCGCACAGCGCCTGCGCCTGCGGCCGCGGGATGGCAGGCAGGATCGTACACAACCCCGGCGAAAACACCACCAGCACGCTGGCCCCGGCCAGCCGCAGCAGCGGCGAATCGATGCGCAGCACCGAGGTGATGCCGGCGCGGGGCAGCGTGCGGCTGACATAAAAGGCAATGCCGGACTGCACCAGCAAAACCTGCGGCGTAACGGCGGCCACAAAGCTGCATGCGCGCGCCCATACGCAAAAGACCAGCGCGGCCCACAGCGCACAAAATGCAAGCCCCCAGAGAAGGCCCTGCCAAAACAGGAAGGGCGCGGCGATCAGCCCGGGGATCACGGCCCAAAGGCAAAGCACCGCCCGGCCCTGCGGCTGGATGATCACCGCGGACGGCAGACCGCCCGCGGCGCCGGTCACAAATTGTTCAGGCCCCATTCCGTCACCAGCAGATGCAGGGTGCTGTCCTGCGTGAGGCACAGGATGCGGTCCCAGGGCAGCAGCACCGTGTTGCCGTGCGGGATGATAAATTCGGTGTCGCGGGTGATGCTCACCAGAATGGTGTCGCCGGGGATGGGGATATCCATGATGGCCTTGCCCGCATATTTAAATCTCTCCGGCAGCAGGATCTCGTTGAGGCTGGCGGTGCCGCCGCCCAGCGAGAGCAGCTGACGGATGGTCTCGGTCTCGATCTCCCGTTCCAGAATGTGGCTCAGGTTGTCGGTGCCGCACACCACGGTGTCCACGCCCAGCGTATGCAGCAGCTCGCGGTTCTTGGGGTTGGAGGCGCGGGCCACCGTGCGCCGCACGCCGAACACCTTTTTGGCCAGCTGGCAGGCGACCAGGTTGTCCTCGTCGCTGCCGGTCACGGCCACAAACGCGTCACAGTCGTCACAGTTCGCCGTGCGCAGGGTGTCCACGCTGACGGAGTCGCCGCACACAACGGGGATGTCCAGGGAATTGGCCAGCACCCGGCACTGTGCCTCCACCGGCTCGATCACGGTGACGGTGTGGCGGTGATCCAGCAGGCTTTGGGCCAGATAGAAGCCGACCCTGCCTCCACCGGAAATACAAATCTTCATAAAAACACCTCTTTATACTATGGGTTGTATAAACGGATGCAGCTCAATGGGCCAGCGCACGGAAGACCGCCTGCTCGGTGAGCACGGTGGGGCAGATGGTGTCCAGCCCATAATGCCGCCGGTACAGCACCTGAAGGTGGGAATCCGACACCCGGCAGATGACCCGCTCGCGGTGGAACAGGGTTTTGGCGATCTGCGCGGCCATCAGGTTGCAGGAGTCGTCCTCGCTCACAACGGCCACCGCGTCGCAGTTTTCGATGCCGCCGCGCCGCAGCACATCCGGGTCGGTGGGGTCACCTACCAGCGCGGTGCCGCCAAAGGTATAGTCCTCAAAATTGTTCAGGCGTTTGAGCTGCTCGCCGTCCCGCTCGATCACCGAGAGGTCATGGCCGATCTTTTCCAGGTCGCGGACGAGGGCCGCGCCCACCTGGTCGCAGCCGATCACCAGTATATTCATTGCATTTCACCTCATAAGATTCTATGGAACCTCTGAACAAATCACGCCCTTCGGGCTTGGCAC
>CAZYAX010000204.1:0-3850 GCA_964646195.1 uncultured Faecalibacterium sp.
TTATCTGCAAGCCATTTTCGTTTGTGCAGGTTGCTCATTCATGCGTAAGCCGTGCCCCGCTGCTCCCGCACCGAACTACCCGCACTGCCGCTCCTGCTGCCGCTTTTCCTGCGCAGGCCGTGCAAACTCCCCCTCCACATCGCATTTTTGTGGCACAACGCCTTGTTTTTGCATACCTTATGCCAAAAGCGAGGTGTTTTATATGGAACGAGAATCCAATACTGCCATTGATTTTTTGCTGGGTACCACAACCCCCGCCGGCTTTAAAGGCTATTTTGCCGAGCTGGGGCAGGAGCCCAACATGCAGCTGTACCTGATCAAAAGCGGGCCCGGCTGCGGCAAATCCACGATGATGAAGCGGTTGGCCCAGCTGGAGCAGGGCCCCGTGGAGCGCATTCACTGCTCCAGCGACCCCGACAGTCTGGACGGCGTGGTGTTCGCGCGGCGCGGCGCGGCCATTCTGGACGCCACCGCACCACACACCATGGAGCCTCAGGCCCCCGGCGCGGACGAGGTGGTGGTGAGCCTGTACCACACGATCGACGCAGAGGCCCTGCGCGCCCATCGGGAGGAAGTCAAGGACCTGTTCCAGCGCAACCGTTCGCTGCGCAGCCGGGCGTCGCGGTACATTGCCTCGGCGGGCAGCCTGCTGCTGGACAGCCGCCGTGCCGCCGCATGCAGCACGGATTTTGAAAAAATACGCCGCTATGCAAAGCGCCTGTGCGCCCGGCTGCTGCCCCGTACCGGCGCGGTGGGCTGCGAAAAGCTGCGTTTTCTCACGGCCATCACACCCAAGGGCATGCTGTTTTACCGCGATACCGTGCGCGCCTTGGCCAGCCGCATCGTCGTGTTCCGGGATGAATACGGCGCGGCATCGCGCTTTTTGATGGAGCAGATCCGCGCCGAGGCGCTGGCACGCGGCTATACCATCTACACCTGCCCCTGCGCGATGCACCCGGAGGATAAGATCGACCATATCCTCATCCCGGCGCTGGGGCTGGCTTTCCTCACCGACAATTCTTGGCATCCGGCCCAGTTCCCCGGCCAGCAAACCGTGCGCTGCACTCGCTTTGTGGACAGCGCCAACCTGGCCGGCTACCGCGCCCGGCTGCGGTTCAACCGCCGCGCCGCCGAGGAGCTGGTGCAGCAGGCCGTGGCCCTGATGGTCCAGGCCAAGACCTGCCACGACGAGCTGGAGACTTACTACCGCACGGCTGTGGACTTTGCCGCCGTGGAGGCTGTCACCCGCCGCTGCGCCCACGAGCTGGGGCTGGAGGAGGCCGTCGCAGAGTAAAAAAGCAGGGGCTTTGCCCGGCCATGCCTGGCGCCCTGACGCCACAGGACGGGCAGGTCGCTCGTTCCCTGCAAAAACGGAGGTGAATGCTTTGTCCAATGTTTCGGAGGTCCGTCTCGCGGTGCGCCAGCTTGTGGAGTTTTTGCTGCGCACCGGCGATATCGACAGCCGTTTTACCGGCTTCGACCGTGCCAACGAGGGCGCGCGCATCCACCGCCGCCTGCAAAAGGAAGCCGGCGACGGCTACGAGGCGGAGGTATTCCTCACCGAAACGCGCACCCGGCAAGGCGTCGCCTACACGGTGGAAGGCCGCGCGGACGGCATCTTCACCGCGCCGGACGGCGTGACCGTGATCGACGAGATAAAAACCACTGCCGTTCCTGCGGACGAGATCACCGAGGACATGAACCCCTGCCACTGGGCGCAGGGCATGGTGTACGCCGCCATCTACGGCGGCCAGCGCAGCCTCAGCCGGCTGCGGGTACGGCTGACCTATTATCAGATCGACGAGGATAAGATCCTGCGCTTCGAGCGGGAGTTTTCGCAGGAAGAGCTGGACGGCTTTTTCAACGGCCTGCTTGATCAGTACGCCCCCTGGGCTGCCCGCCGGCTGGACTGGGCCGCCCGGCGCCGCCAAAGCCTGTTGGCGCTGCGGTTTCCCTTTGAGCCCTACCGCCCCGGCCAGCGGGCGCTGGCGGGCGAGATCTACCGCGCCTGCCGCGCCGGGCGCGAAACCTCCAAGGGCGGTACCCGGCTGCTGTGCCAGGCGCCCACCGGTACAGGCAAGACGATGAGTGCGGTATTCCCGGCGCTCAGGGCCATGGGCGAGGGCAGCGGCGAGAAGGTATTTTATCTCACGGCACGCGGCACCACCCGCGCTGCGGCCGAAAACGCCGTGCGCCTGCTACGCGCCGCCAACCCGGGGCTTTGCCTGCGCAGCGTGACGCTGGCCGCCAAGGACAAGGTGTGCCTGTGCAAAAACGACGAGGACCGCCCCGAGTGCCTGCCCGAGCGCTGCCCTTATGCCCGCGGCTACTACGAGCGGCTGCGGGATGCGCTGGCCGCCCTGCTGGACGCCGCCGGCGGCGACTTTGACCGCGCTGTGCTGGAAGCCGAAGCCCGGCAGTTCACGGTGTGCCCCTTTGAACTGGGGCTGGATCTGAGCGAGTGGTGCGATCTGGTGGTGGGCGACTACAACTATCTGTTCGACCCCACCGTCCACCTGCGGCGCTTTTTCGACACGGCGGGCGACTGGCTGTTCCTCATCGACGAGGCGCACAACCTGCCAAGCCGCGCACGGGAGATGTACTCCTCCCGCTTTGCCAAGAGCAGCCTCACCGGCGCAAAAAAGGCCTTGGGCAAGGGCAAGGGCTGGCTCAAGACCTCCCTGTCTCAGGCCGACAAGGCCATGCTGGCGCTGCGGCGCGCCTGCGAGGACGCCGGCGCGCCGGATACAGACGCTGTGCCCTCCCCGCTTTTGGGCGAGGACGCGCCGCTTTACGCCAAGGACGGCACCGTCTTTCTCAAACGGATCCCCACCGGCCTGCTGCGCCCTCTGGAAGGGCTGCTGGCCCCCTTGCAGGATTGGCTGGAGGATCACGCGGACAGCCCGGCCCATGCAGCACTGCTGGAGCTCTATTTTGCGCTGCACGATTTTCTGCGCACAGCGGATCGCTACGATGAGCACTACGTCACCCAGCTCACCGCTGCGGGCAGTGAGCTGGAGGTGGAGCTGCTCTGCCTCGACCCGTCCGCTTTCGTGGACGCAAGCCTTTCTACCGGGCGCGCGGCGGTGCTGTTCAGCGCCACACTGGCCCCGCCTGGCTACTACCGGGGCATCCTGGGCTGCGAGGAGGCCCGCGCCGTGGCGCTGGCGAGCCCCTTTCCCGCCGGGCACCTGGGCCTCTTTTGCCTGCCGGGCATCTCCACCCGTTACCGCAGCCGGGAAGCCAGCATCCGGCCCATCGCGGACGCGCTGGCCGCCTTTGCCGGCGGCCGGATGGGCAATTACATGGCGTTTTTCCCCAGCTATGCGTATCTCAAGCAGGTATACGCGGATTTTGCCGCGCGGTACCCGCACATCCCCACATTGGTGCAAGAAAGCGGCCTGGACGATGCAGGGCGCGAGGCTTTTTTGGAGAAGTTTGCCCCGGAACCCACCGGCACGCTGCTGGGCTTCGGCGTACTGGGCGGCGTATTCGGCGAGGGCATCGACCTGGCGGGCGACCGGCTGATCGGGTGCGCAGTGGTAGGCGTGGGCCTGCCGCAGGTGAACCCGCGCCAGGAAATGCTGCGCCGGTACTTTGACGAAAAGAACGGTTCCGGCTTTGACTACGCCTACCGGTTTCCCGGCATGAACAAGGTGCTGCAAGCTGCGGGGCGGGTCATCCGCACTCCGCAGGACCGCGGCGTGGTGCTGCTCATCGACGACCGCTTCGCCCTCGACGAGTACCGCCGCCTCTTCCCGCCCCACTGGCAGCACATCCGCTACCTTCCCAGTACCGGTGCGCTGCAACGCGCGCTGGAGGAGTTTTGGGGGAAGGAATGACGGCGAGA
>CAZYAX010000205.1:0-3849 GCA_964646195.1 uncultured Faecalibacterium sp.
GTTCAGATTCTCATCGATAAAACGCTCATAGTGGCCCAGGTCCAGATCCGTCTCGGTGCCGTCGTCGGTAACGAACACCTCGCCGTGCTGGAAGGGGCTCATGGTGCCGGGGTCCACATTCACATAGGGGTCCAGCTTTTGGCTGGCGACCTTCAGGCCGCGGCATTTGAGCAGGCGCCCCAGAGACGCCGCCGTGATGCCCTTGCCCAGGCCGGAGACCACGCCGCCGGTAACAAATATATACTTCGTCGCCATTGTTTTTGATCCTCCTTATTTAGCGAGCCGTTAAAACAGCAAAAGGCGGCCGGGGCAGGCTCCCCGCACGCCTTTCCTGCATGAAACCATACATTTTTAATTATATACCCGCCGGGTCATAGGAGTCAAGGATTTCTTGTGCAATTTCGGCCCGGTCCCGGCGGGTATCCATCGCCCTCTTTTCAATGTAGCGGTGCGCCTCGGCCTCGGTGAGCTTTTCGCGCTCCACCAGGCAGCACTTGGCCCGGCTCACCAGCCGGATCTGGGCAATCTTATCCTGCAAGCGGGCATTCTCCTGCCGCAGGCGCAGCAGGCGGTGGCTGCTGGCCGCCGCCATATGGATCACCTGTAAAAACAGCGCCGTGCTGAACGGCTTGCTCAGCAGCAGCACGCCGCATTCGCTCACTGCGGCGGTCATCTGCTCAGCGGCCGCTGCCTTGACCAAAAATACCACGCCCGCGTCGGTTTTTTCCACTGCGTCGATGCACAGCTCATGGCCGAACTCGTCCGGCAATGGCGCGTTCACCACGATCAGCTCAAAATCGGTTTCCATCATACGCCGCCGCGCCTCAGCCGCGCTGGGCACGATCACGGTGCGCACATAGCCTAGCTCCGCCAAACGGGCCGAGATATATTCGTTTGAGCTCGCTCCCGCACTGACAATCATCGCACGTCCCATCCCATCGCTCCTTTCCGTCCGGGCTGCCCCAGAGCAGCCGGTTTCACAAGGCATCTGTGCGCTCAGGAGGCCTCCGTTTCGCTGCGGTATGCAGGCCAAAGCCGCGCCGCAGCCGATCCCCAGGTCTCTCAGATCGTGGAAAAATATTTGACGCGCTCATATTCCTCCGGGTCGGCGGCGGGCTTGAGCTCCTCGCAGCGGCGCAGCTCCTCGGCGTAATAGCGGTGGGCCAGCCCCTCCGGCAAGTACTTCTTTAAAAATTCGCTCTCCTGCGCGGCGGCCACGGCCTCCTCCAGCGTGGCGGGCAGCATTTCCAGCCCAAGCCCGTCGGCATGCTCCGGCGCAAAGAGGTTGCGGTTGACCGGCGCGGGCAGCACCATGCGGTTCTCGATGCCGTCCAGCCCGGCCGCGAGGATCAGGCCGATGGCCAGGTAGGGATTGCAGGCGGGGTCCGGGCTGCGCAGCTCCATACGGCAGCTGCCCCCCTGCGCCACCGGGATGCGCACCAGCTGGCTGCGGTTCTGGCGGCTCCAGCTCACATAGCGGGGCGCCTCGTCGCAGCCAAAGCGCAGGTAGCTGTTGGGCAGCGGGTTCGTGAAGGCGGTGAACTCCCGGCTGTGCCGCAGGATACCGGCCATAAAGTTGCCGGCAATGCTGTCCGGCGCGATGTCCCCTTCAAACAGGTTGCGGCCGTCCATATACAGCGAGATATTGATGTGCATGCCGCTGCCCGCCTGGCCGGCCAGAGGCTTGGGCATAAAGCTGGCGTGCAGGCCGTTGCGGCCGGCGATGGCACGCACCACCTGGCGGAACATCATCACATTGTCCGCCGTTTTGAGAGGGTTGGCATAGTGGAAGTCGATCTCGTTCTGCCCGTGGCCGCTCTCGTGGTGGCTGTGCTGGGGGGCCATGCCCATCTGTTCCATGGTCAGGCAGATGTCGCGGCGCAGGTTTTCGCCCTTGTCCAGCGGGGCCACGTCAAAGTAGCCGCCGCAGTCTATGGGGGTGCGCACCGGGCGGCCCCGGTCATCCGTCTCAAACAGATAGAACTCGCACTCCGCCCCCACATTGCAGCTCAGGCCCAGCCTCTTAAAGCGCCGGCTGATCCCGCGCAGAAAGCCGCGGCAGTTGCCGCCAAAGGGCTGCCCGGCAGGGCGCTCCACATCGCAGAAGAACTGCATCACCCGCCCCTCGGTGGGCCGCCAGGGCAGGATCTGCACGGTGGGCAGGTCCGGCCGGAGCACGAGGTCGCTCTCCTCCGCATGCATAAAGCCCGCCACCGAGCTGCCGTCGAAGCTGACGCCCTCCTCCAGGGCGTTGGGCAGATCGCTTGCCAGCACGGCGATGTTCTTCTGCGTGCCAAAGATATCGCAGAAGGCGAAACGGACAAATTTGACGTTGTTGTCCTCAACAAAATCCAGGATGTCCTGCTGTGTTGTATAACTCATAAGGTTCCTCCAAAATGCGGCGGCACGGCGCTTGTTTTAAAAAACGCCTAAAGGCCCGTCCCCTCGCGGGGACAGGTCTTTAGGCTGGTGTAAGAAATAGGAAAAGGAGAATGGCAAAACGTTACAGCCTAAAGATGCGGTTATACATAATAGAGCATCTTGCTGTAGCTGGGCAGCGGCCAGTAATCCTCGCCGCAGACCGTCTCAGCGTCATCCGCCGCCGCACGCAGCGTATCCATTGCAGGCAGCACGCTGTCGTGGTAGGCATTTGCCTTTGCGGTCTCGTCGCCCATTCCCTGTGCGGCGTCCACAGCAGCCTGCAATGCATCGATGGCATCGCTCATGGCGTCTGCATCTGCGGACAGGCGGGTCAGGGTCTTGGTCTCGCTCTTCACGCTGATGGCCTCGCTCACCGCCAGCTTGGCAGCGGCGGTATTGGCCACCTCGCTCATGTAGGCGTTGACGGCCGGCAGCAGCTGCTTGCGGGCCATTTCCAGCATAGTCAGCGCCTCGATGTTGATCACCTTGGCGTAGTGCTCCATCTCGACCTCGTAGCGGCTGTGCATCTCCACCTTGGTCAACACGCCGAACTCCTCCATCAAGGCGATGTTCTTCGGGTCGATCAGGGCGGGCAGGGCAGCCGGGGTATACTTCTTGTTGGGCAGGCCGCGGCGCTCGGCTTCCGCCTCCCACTCGGCGGTGTATCCGTCGCCGTTGAAAATCACGCGGCGGTGGTCATGGATGGTGCGCTTGACCAGACGGATAACGGCATCCGGGAAGTCGTTGGCCTTTTCCAGCTCGTCGGCGTAGCCCTTGAGCTCCTTGGCCACGGCAGTGTTCAGGATGGTGTTGGCATCGCTCAGGTTCTCGGCCGAGCCCGGCATACGGAACTCGAACTTATTGCCGGTAAAGGCAAACGGCGAGGTACGGTTGCGGTCGGTGGTGTCCTTGCTGAACTTGGGCAGTACGTCCACGCCCAGATCCATTTTCATCTTGACCGGGCCGGCATACGGCGAATCGGATGCGATGGCATCGATCACGGCCTCCAGCTCCTCGCCCACAAAGATGGAAATGATGGCCGGGGGTGCCTCGTTCGCGCCCAGGCGGTGGTCGTTGCCCGGCGTTGCCACCGAGGTGCGCAGCAGATCGGCGTACTCATCCACGGCCTTGATCACTGCGGCCAGGAACACCAGGAACTGCAGGTTCTCCATCGGGGTCTTGCCGGGGTCAAGCAGGTTCTCCTTGCCGGTACCCATAGACCAGTTGTTGTGCTTGCCGCTGCCATTGACGCCCTCAAACGGCTTTTCGTGCTGGAGGCAGACCAGACCGTACTTGGGAGCCAGGCGCTTCATCATCTCCATCGTGAGCAGG
Source organism: uncultured Faecalibacterium sp. (assembly GCA_964646195.1). Lineage (GTDB taxonomy): Bacteria > Bacillota > Clostridia > Oscillospirales > Ruminococcaceae > Faecalibacterium. The sequence continues at coordinate 3,754 of CAZYAX010000205.1, forward strand.
TTGTGGTCGATGGCGACGTTGGTGGTATCGAAGATGGGGGCCAGCTCATGCTGGCAGGGGGCCACCCCGTGGTGCTTGGTCTTGGCCGGGATGCCC
>CAZYAX010000206.1:0-3840 GCA_964646195.1 uncultured Faecalibacterium sp.
TGCGGCATGGCCTTTCGCAAAGTGCAAATCTTGCGGCTCTCTCGCAAAGAATGCAGCCACCCCCTTGCACACAAGCCCAAGAACCATTATAATAAATATCCATGGGCACAAAAAATTTTGCGCCCCGATTTCAGGCCGCCGTTTCATTCGCGGCGGCCTTGCGAAAGGAAAAGTGAAAGAAACCATGAGCGAGCACAATACCTTTTATATCACGACGCCGATCTATTACCCCAGCGATAAGCTGCACATCGGCCACAGCTACACCACCGTGGCCTGCGATGCGCTGGCCCGCTTTAAGCGGATGCAAGGCTACGACGTCATGTTCCTGACCGGCACCGACGAGCATGGCCAGAAAATTCAGGATCGGGCTGCCGAGGCCGGCCTGGAGCCCAAGGAATATGTGGATCGGATCGTCGCCACAGTCAAGGATCTGTGGAAGCTGATGGATGTCAGCTACGATCGCTTCATCCGCACCACCGACGAATACCATATCGAATCGTGCCAGAAGATCTTCACCAAGCTGTATGAGCAGGGCGATATCTACAAGGGCGAGTATACCGGCCATTACTGCAAGCCCTGCGAGAGCTTCTGGACCGACAGCCAGCTCGTGGACGGCAAGTGCCCGGAGTGCGGCCGCGAGGTATACGAGGCGCACGAGGAGGCATACTTCTTCAAAACCAGCAAGTACGCCGGCCGTCTGCTCAAGCTGTATGAGGAGAACCCGCAGTTTATCCAGCCCGAGAGCCGCAAGAACGAAATGATCGCGTTCATCAAGCAGGGCTTGCAGGATACCTGTGTATCCCGTACCTCGGTCAAGTGGGGCATCCCCGTTCCCTTCGACCCCAAGCACACCATGTATGTCTGGGTGGACGCGCTGAGCAACTATATCACCGCGCTGGGCTACGGCAACGAGACCTACAACGATTACGATAAGTTCTGGCCGGCCAGCCTGCACATGGTGGGCAAGGAGATCCTGCGCTTCCACACCATCCTGTGGCCCGCTATGCTCATGGCGCTGGATCTGCCGCTGCCCCAGCGGGTGTTCGGCCACGGCTGGCTGCTGCTCAACGGCGGCAAGATGTCCAAATCCGTGGGCAACGTGGTGGATCCGGTGGTGCTGTGCGAGCGCTACGGCGTGGATGCCATCCGCTATTTCCTGCTGCGCGAGATTCCCTTCGGCAACGACGGCATGTTTACCAATGAGGCGCTGATCAACCGCATCAACAGCGACCTGGCCAACGATTTGGGCAATCTGCTCAGCCGCACCGTCGCCATGTGCGACAAATACTTCGGCGGCACGGTGTCCAGGCCCGCCGCCTCCTGCGACGCGCTGGACGCCGGTCTGGAGAGTCTGATCGACGGCCTGGCTGCCAAGGTGGCCGCCTGTATGGACAACCTCACCATCCCTCAGGCGCTGATGGAGATCTTTGCGGTGATCCAGCGCGCCAACAAGTATATCGACGAGACCGCCCCCTGGGCGCTGGCCAAGGACGAGGCCAACAAAGCGCGTCTGGAGAGCGTGCTGTACCACCTGTGCGAGGCGCTGCGCGTCACCGCCGTTCTGCTCAACGCCTACCTGCCCAATACATCTCCCAAGATGATGGCGCAGCTGGGCTTGGACGCGGACGAGCTGGATTACACCAAGGCCGCCTATGGCGTGCAGCCCGCCTTTACGGTGCGCAAGGGCGATCCTCTGTTCCCGCGCATCGACGTGGCAAAGGAGATTGCATATTTGAAGGCCGAGGACGAGAAGCGCAAGGCTGCCGCTCAGGCTGCCCAAAAGGCCAGGGAAACGGCTGCCCCCGCCCCCGCTGTGTCTGCCGCGGCGGAGCCCCGGCAGCACGAGGCGGAGATCAGCTTCGACGACTTCTGCAAGGTAGAGCTGCTGGTGGCGGAGGTGCGCGGCTGCGAAACCATGAAGGAGAGCAAAAAGCTGCTGCGCCTCACGGTGTTTGACGGCGAGCGCGAGCGCTGCATCCTCTCCGGCATTGCCAAGTGGTTCAAGCCCGAGAATCTGCTGGGCAAAAAGATCGGCATCGTGGCCAACCTTGCCCCCCGCCCCATGATGAAGGGCAAGTACGTCAGCGAGGGCATGATCTTTGCCGCCGACAAGGCCGACGGCAGCTGCTCCATCGCCTTCTTCCCGGACGACACCCCTGCCGGCAGCCGCATCCACTAAAGCACTGCCCGTACCAACATAAGGAGAGCGAGGCAGCCGCATGAACACCCCCATTTTTGATACCCACGCGCATTATTCCTCCCGCGCCTTTGACGCGGACCGCTTCTCTTTGCTGGACAGCCTGCCCGCAAAGGGCGTGGTGGGTGTGTGTGAGCAGGCCACCCACTCCGGCGACGCGCCGCGCTGCCTGGAACTGGCCCGCCGTTACCCCTGGGTGTGGGCGGCCATTGGCATCCACCCCGAAAGCCTGCTGCCGGCGGACGCCTGCGGCGGGCAGCGCGCCGCCCCCACCGTCACCGTTTACGGCGGCGACTGGGCTGCGGAAATGCGCGCCCTGGAGCCTTATTACGAGGACCCCAAGGTAGTGGCCGTGGGCGAATGCGGCCTGGACTATCACTGGCCCGTGCCCAAGGACGCGCAGCTGGCGCTGTTTGAGGCGGAGCTCCGATTGGCGCTGGAGCTGGACAAACCCATCATCGTACACGACCGGCAGGCACACGCCGATGTATACGCCCTGCTCAAAAAATACCGCCCCAAAGGCATTTTGCACTGCTATTCCGGCAGCGCGGAGGACGCCGTATGGCTGGCCGCGCAGGGTATGTTCCTCGGCTTTGGTGGGGCCTGCACCTTTAAGGGGGCCAAGCGCGCCGCCAAGGCCATCGAAGCGCTGCCCCTGGACTGCATCGTGCTGGAGACCGACTGCCCTTATATGGCCCCGGAGCCGGTGCGCGGCGCCCGCTGTGACAGCTCCCTGATCGCCTACGTCGGGCAGTATATCGCCCAGTGCAAGGGCCTTGCGCCCGAAACCGTTTTTGCCCGCACCGCTGAAAACGCGCGGCGAGTATTTGGCCTTGCGTAGGGGCCGCCCCTTCCTGCCGCTCCTTTTTAAGCACAAGACCGTGTTGCAGCGAGGTCTGCCAGAGTGCCGGGGAATCTCCGGATCAATCCCGGCTGGCGCCTTGACGCACGTTCCGGCGGCTGCGCACCAGATTGAATCAGAGTCTCCCCAGAGTCCGGACAAAAGCAGCCAGGCCAGACTCAGGTGTTGAACCTGTATGCGCTTTTTCGCCGGGCGTATCCGATGGGCAACACGCTGGAAATGAATTTTTGTAAAGGAGAATCTTATTATGAAAGCCCGTATCCCCAAACACCGCGAATTTATGATCAACTTCCCCGACAGCATCGAAAAGGCCAAGGCCGACGAGGGCTGGACCAAGCTGATGCAGATCGTGGAGGATTATAAAAAGACCCACAACGGCGCATCGGTGTATGCGCCTACCTTCATTGAGGACTGCGAGCCCGAAGTGAAGAAGCTCCAGGAGGAGTATGGCTTTGAGTACACTGTGGAGTATGTGCAGTAAGCGCGCCGCAGCCAGCCGCTTTGCGGCTTTGTAGCTCTGCAAGAAGCGATTCCGCGCAAACCCGCGGCCAAAGGCCGGGCACGCGCACACATTCCCCATGGGACCAAAGCCCTTCACGACGTTAAAAAGCCCCTGCTGCCGGGATCACATCCGGCAACGGGGGCCTTTTGTCTATAAAGTTTTTCGCTGTGACCGCTCCGGCGCAGCCGGCAAAGGTGGCTCTTGGCCAGAATCGCCGCACTTTCATCTGGGGAACCTCTGAACAAATCACGCCCTTCGGGCTTGGCACGCATCTTGCCG
>CAZYAX010000207.1:0-3838 GCA_964646195.1 uncultured Faecalibacterium sp.
CAAATGGCCTGACGCTGGCTGTCGTTGAAGTAGGCAGGCACGGTGATGACCGCCTCGGTGACGGTCTCGCCCAGATAAGCCTCGGCATCCGCCTTCAGCTTCTGGAGGATCATGGCGCTCACCTGCTGGGGGGTGTACTGCTTGCCGCCCAGGGTGACCTTCTCGTTGGTGCCCATCTTGCGCTTGATGGAGGCCACGGTGTTTTCGGGGTTGGTGATGGCCTGGCGCTTTGCCACCTGACCCACCAGGCGGTCGCCGGTCTTGGTGAAGCCGACCACGGACGGGGTGGTGCGTGCGCCCTCTGCGTTCGCGATGACGACGGGCTCTCCGCCCTCGATGACGGCCACACAGCTGTTGGTAGTACCAAGGTCAATACCGATGATTTTACTCATAATAAAAACTCCTCTCTCTTAATAAAAGCATGTTCAAAGCTTGTGTTGATTTGTATGATTTAAAACGGTTGGTTGCGGGAAATCTTCTTATTGCGGCGCCTATTCGGCCACCACCACGGTGGCGTGGCGCACGATCTTGTCACCCAGCTTGTAGCCCTTCTGGTACACGGTCACCACTGTGCCGCTCTCCTGCCCTTCCTGGGCGGGCACCTGCTGCACGGCGTTCATCACGTTGGGGTCAAAGGGCTTGCCCAGCGCCTCGATCTCCTCCACATGCAGCGTCTGGAGGGCTTTGGCCGCCTTATCCAGCGTCATGGTCACGCCCTTCTTGTAGTTTTCGTCGGTACAGGGGGCGTTGGCCGCCATGTCCAGCGTATCCAGGATGGGGATGATCTGATTCACCGCAAAGGACACGCCGTCGTTGAACTTCTGGTCGGCCTCGCGGGTGGAGCGCTTGCGGTAGTTGTCGTACTCGGCAGCCACCCGCAGCAGCTGATCCTTGGCCTGCTGGGCGGTTTTTTCGGCGGTGTCCAGTTTGGTCTTGATGGCCTCCATCTCCCGCGCCTTTTTGTTGAACCAGTCCTTTTTCTTTTTGCCGTCGGGCTGGGCTTCTTCAGCGGCGTCCGGCGCGGCCTGATCGGGAGCAGCCGTTTCCGGGGCGGGCGCCTCGGCGGTGTCCTGCTCCGTTTCCGGCGCTTCCGGGGTATCCGGGATATCCGGGGTCTTCTTGGTTTCTTCGCTCATTCAAGATCCTCCTCATTGTTTCTGCGCCGCAGCGGGGACGCCTGCGGCGTTTCTTTCTGCCTGCCGGACATTCCCTCGCCCAGCTCCGTGGCGAAGTCCTCCAGCAGGGGGATCAGTTTGGTAAACGGCATCCGGGTGGGGCCCACCAGAGCAACAGAGCCCGAAAGCCCGCCGCCCACAAGATACCGCTTGCTCACGATGCACAGATCCGGCACACAGGGCGTCATATCCTCGCCCAGCAGCACGGTGACGCGGTTGGTGCCCGGGCGGATCAACCGGGCCGCAGCTTCCTCATCGTTGAGGGTGGCCAGCACAGTTTTCACCTTGCCCTCCAGCTGCGGCCAGTCCAGCAGGTACTGCTCGCCGCCGAGGTAAACCTTCGGCTTTGCGCATTCCTGCAAAATAGCCGCCGCCGCCGCGATCACCGGTACGAACTCCGGCCCGGTGTCGGCGCACAGCTGCGCCAGCAGGTACTGGGAGAGATCCACCGGCGCCACAAAGGTCATGCTGCGGTTGAGCAGCGCCGCCAGTGCCGCCGCATTCTCCCGCGTCAGGCCGTCTCGTACCCGCGCCACCCGTGTGCGGACATATCCCGCGCTGGTAACGGCGAGCACCGCCGCCGCGCTGCGCCCCACCTGCACCACCTCAAAGTGGGCGATGCAAAGATCCTCGGCGCAGGGTGTGCTGATCGCCACGGTGTAGCCGCTCATCTGGGCCAGTGCCTTGGCTGCGCCCTGGGCCAGCTTATCCGGCTCATGGTCCAGGCTGGAAAACACGCTCTCCACGCGGCCCCGTGTGACCCGGTCCAGCGGCTCGCTGTCGTCCAGCAGGTAATCCAGATAGTACCGGTAGCCCTTGGCGCTGGGCACCCGGCCCGCGCTGGTGTGGGGCTGCTCCAGCAGGCCCAGCTTGGTGAGCGCCGCCATCTCGTTGCGCAGCGTCGCGCTGGACACCGCCATGTCGAAATAGTTTGCCAGCACCCCGCTGCCCACCGGCTCGCCCTCGAGGCCGTACAGCGCCACGATCGCTTGCAGGACACGCCGTTTGCGTTCATCCATTGCCATGGCTCTGCGCCTCCTTTATCTCCATTGGATTTCGGTTTGTTTAGCACTCCATCTCTCTGAGTGCTAAGTCTATTATATGCAATTCTCCGATTCTGTCAAGCCCCTTACAAGAAATTTAAAAAAGATTCATAATTCGACCACAAATTTGCCTGCCGCTCCCCATTCAGTATGTGCAAAAATGCGCAAAACATGAAAAATGCGCCCATGGCCCTTGTCCTGAGCGGGCCGTCCCTTTATAATAAGGTATACAGGGAGGCGTTCGCATGGAGCAGACCACATTTTTTGACAATCACATCCCGCAGCCGCTGGCGGCCCGCCTGCGGCCGCAAACGCTGGAGGAATATGCCGGGCAGGAGCATCTGCTGGGCAAGGGCAAGGTGCTGCGCCGCCTGATCGAGAGCGACCAGATCTCCTCCATGATCTTCTGGGGCCCGCCGGGCGTGGGCAAGACCACGCTGGCCCGCATCATCGCCAACCGCACGAAGGCGGCTTTTATTGATTTTTCGGCCGTGACCAGCGGCATCAAGGAGATACGCACCGTGATGCAGCAGGCCGAGGACAACCGCCGCTACGGCGAAAAGACCATCGTGTTCGTGGACGAGATCCACCGCTTCAACAAAGCCCAGCAGGACGCCTTCCTCCCCTTTGTGGAGAAGGGCAGCATCATCCTCATCGGGGCCACCACCGAGAACCCGTCCTTTGAGATCAACAGCGCGCTGCTCTCCCGCTGCAAGGTGTTCGTGCTGCAGGCCCTCAGCACCGGGGAGGTCAAGGCGCTGCTGGCCCACGCGCTGGCCGACCCGCGGGGCTTCGGCGGGCAGGAAGTGCATATCACGGACGAACTGCTGGAGCTGATCGCGGTGTTCGCCAACGGCGATGCCCGCACCGCGCTGTCCACGCTGGAAATGGTAGTGCTGAACGGCGACATCGGCGCGGACGGCGCTGTCACGGTGACACGGGAGACCATCGAGCAGTGTACCTCCAAAAAGTCGCTGCTCTATGATAAAAACGGCGAGGAGCATTACAACCTCATTTCGGCGCTGCACAAGTCCATGCGCAACTCCGACCCGGACGCCGCCGTCTACTGGCTGGCACGGATGCTGGAGGCGGGCGAGGACCCGCTGTATGTGGCGCGCCGGCTGACCCGCTTCGCCAGCGAGGACGTAGGTCTGGCCGACCCGCGCGCATTGGAGCTGGCCGTGGCGGCCTACCAGGCCTGCCATTTTATCGGGATGCCGGAATGCACCGTACATCTGACCCAGGCGGTGGTCTATCTGTCGCTGGCGCCCAAGTCCAACGCGCTGTACATGGCCTACGAGCACGCCAAAAAGGACGCCCGCGACCAGTTGGCCGAACCGGTGCCGCTGGTGATTCGCAACGCGCCCACCAGCCTGATGCAGGAGTTGGACTACGGCAAGGGTTACCAGTACGCCCACGACACTGCCGACAAGCTGACCAGCATGCAGTGCCTGCCGGACTCGCTGCTGGGGCGGGAATACTACCAGCCCACCGAGCAGGGGCTGGAGGCAAGGTATAAGGCAAGGCTGGAACAGATCAAAAAATGGAAGGAAGAACATAAGGGGTAAAATCAGGCCCGCCGCAGCGGTCATGCTGCGGCGGGCCTTGCTCTATAATTTC
>CAZYAX010000208.1:0-3713 GCA_964646195.1 uncultured Faecalibacterium sp.
ACCCTCCCTGCGCCCGCATCCGATGGCCCTACAGCCAGCATGGGAGGGAACCCGTCTATTACAGCGCGTCCCGCAGCTCGGTCATATCGGCCCAATAACGCTTGGGGCAGTTGGTGCGGCGGCAGAGCTCGTTGTGGCGCGCCTGAATCTCCAGCGTTTTGTAAAACTGCTTCCACAGCGCCTGATAATACTGCTCCTTTTCGTCCGGGGCGGGCAGCTCCAGCGGGGCGGCAAGCTGGAGGAGCTCGGCCTTATGATCCCGGTACAGCAGCACCGAACAATGAGTGGCATCGTAGATGAGGAAGTTTTCCTCGGGGAAGCGCCCGCAGAAATGCCCGCGCAGCAGCGGCAGGATATGGTTTTGGGGGTGGATGACCGCGCCCAGCATGCCGCCGCTCTCCTCAAAGCGGATAAAGCCCTGGTATTTATCCACCTCGCGGCAGATGGGCTTCCACATAGCCCAGACGGGCGCGACGTCCGGATGGCCGGCCATATCCAGCGCGCGCGGCCCCTTGGCAAAGGCAAAATGGAGAAAACGGAGCAGCAGCAGTTCCTTGTCCGGGTTGCCGGAGAGAAAGTCGGTGAGGATCATCCGCTCGGCCTCGCGGCCCAGCTTGGGCGCAAGGCTGCGGAACACCCGGCCGGCCTTGCCCGGGTCGGTGGCGATCTCCAGCGCCGGGTAGAGCGTGGCCTGCTCACGATCGGGCGGCCAGATGGCAAAGGGCAGCTCATGGCGCACAAAGCTCTCGAATACACAGCACAAAAAGCCCTCGAAGCTGCCATCGTAGCAGTAGACGAGATCGGCGTCGTGCAGGCGGCGCGGTGGGCTCACAGCGCTCTTGCCAGGCATTGCACCGCCTCCTCCTGCACGATCCGGCCGGCCAGCCGGGGCGCAACGCCGTCCGCCGCCAGCTGCTGCACGGCCGGCGCGCTGAACAGACTGAGTTGCTCGCAGCCTGCGTTGAACACGCCCGGGTCGATGAGCGCGCGGGTGATGCGCTCCCGCCCGGCTGTGCCACGGCCTGCGTGCGCGCCCGCAAAGCCCTGGCAGGTGATAAAATACTGGGCCCGTTTGAGCACCACGCCCATGCGTTTGAGCTCGGCAAGGCCCAGCGTGCCCTGCCGCCGCGCGGCGCGGATGCGCTTGGCGCTGTTGACACCGATGCCGGGCACGCGCAGCAGCATCTCATAGGGTGCGCGGTTGACATCCACCGGGAACCGGTCAAAGTGGTGCAGAGCCCAGTTGCATTTGGGGTCCAGATAGGGATTGAAATTGGGGTTTTCCGCGTCCAGGATTTCCTCGGCGCGGAACTGGTAAAACCGCAGCAGCCAGTCGGCCTGGTAGAGCCGGTGCTCCCGCAGCAGCGGTGGTTTGGTATCCAGCGCGGGAAGCCGCCGGTCGTCGGCCACGGGGATGTAGGCGGAGAAGAACACCCGCTTGAGGCTGTATTTTTGGTAGAGCCCCTCGGTGAGGCGCAGGATGTGGTAGTCTGTCTCCGGCGTCGCGCCCACGATCATCTGGGTGCTCTGGCCTGCGGGGGCAAAGCGGGGCGCATGGCGGTAAAGCGCCAGCTCGGTGCGGTTGGCCGCAGCGGTGTCGGCGATCTGCCGCATGGGGCGCAGGATCGCGCTGCGGCCCTTGTCCGGCGCAAGAAGACGCAGGCTGTGCTCGCTGGGCAGCTCGATGTTCACGCTGAGGCGGTCGGCCAGCAGGCCGAGCTGCCGCACCAGATCCGGGCTCGTGCCGGGGATAGCTTTGGCGTGGATATAGCCGTTAAAGCGGTATTCCTCCCGCAGCAGCCGCAGCGCAGCGATCATGCGCTCGGTGGTGTAGTCCGGGCTGACCAGCACCGCACTGGACAAAAACAGCCCCTCGATATAGTTGCGGCGGTAGAACTCGATGGTCAGCTCGGCGATCTCCCGCGGCGAAAAGGTGGCGCGGGGCGCATCGTTGCTCTTGCGGTTGACGCAGTAGCCGCAGTCGAAGGAGCAGCAGTTGGTCATCAGGATCTTGAGCAGGCTGATGCAGCGGCCGTCCCCCGTAAAGGTATGGCAGCAGCCGGGGGCGTAACAGCTGCCGATGCTGCCGGGCCGCCCGGTGCGGCCGGCGCCGCTGGAGGTGCAGGCTACGTCATATTTGGCGCTGTCGGCCAGAATGACCAGCTTTTCCATAAGGGACTGTTCCATGGCGCTCCTCCTGGCAAAAAATCGGCCGGCGGGGCGCGCAGCTCACCACTTGGCCTTGGTTTCCACTACGCGCCCTGCAATGTGCAGGCGGTTCAAGTCGTCGCCCTTGATCACAAGCTCACTGTAATTGGGGTTGAAGGGCTGGAGCACGACGCTGTTGCCGCGCTGGATGTAGCGCTTGAGCGTGCCCTCGCCCTCATCGCCGTAGATCAGCACGCCCAGGTCTCCGTTTTCCAGCGTTTCCTGTTTGTGCACCAGCGCCAGGTCGCCGTCCTGGATGCGGGGCTCCATGCTGTCGCCGCGCACCACCAGGTAGAAGTAGTTGGCAGGATCCTTTACGCGGGCGTATTCCTGGCCGTAGTCCTCCTCAAAGGCCAGCGCACCGTAGCCCGCCTTGACCGTGCCGATCACGGGGATCAGGCTCTCGGCGTAGCCGCCGAAGAAGCGGTCCTCCGCCTTGGAGATATTGGCGGCCGGGCGGTACAGCCCCAGCAGATAGTCCGCCGTGGTGCCCAGGATCTCGGCGATACGCGCCACGGTGGAAGGGTCGGGCGAGGACTTGCCGCTTTCCCACTTGCCGACGGCCTGCTGCGTGACCCCCAACTGGGAGGCAAGCTCGGCCTGGCTCATGCGCTTGTTTTTGCGGCATTCCTTCAAAAGCTCGGAAAATAACATGATCAAAACTCCCTTTTGCGAGATTTTGCGAAGAAACTTTTTTGGACAGTTTTATTATACAACTAAAAAGTGTCCTTGTAAAGGACGAAATTTCAAAATTTCAAAAATAAGTTGTGAAAAAACACTTGACAAGTGTGAGAAGTAGGGGTATTATAAAACCACGGAAACAACGGCCTGTTGTGGCTCGGGTTGTAATATAAGAAGTATATGGGAGGTACACGGATATGAAAAGTACGATGTGGAAGGTTTGCATGCTGCTGATCGCGCTGGCCATGCTGATGACGCTGGGCGCTTTTGCCGAGGGAAGCATCGGCGTGGTAGCGCTGTGTCTGTACGGGATGTCGATGCTGTTTGGTATGCAGTGGACCTGCGCGGAGGCGACCCGCTGCGAGCAGCAGGAGCAGGCCCGCGCCGAGGCCCGAACTGCGCGTCGTGCGCATCGCTGCGAGCAGGATGAGGAGCGGCCGCTGCATGCCGCGTAATACCTGCGCCGAAACCGCGGGTGAAAAAAATACAGGATATACGACTTGCAGCCTCCCATAAACCATGGGAGGCTGCAAAAAATTGAAATTCTTCTCCTATGGGGCTTGACAAGGGACACAAAAGCTGGTAACATAATAAAGCATTCGGAAACGGCGTGCTGGAATGCCCACGAGGAGAGATGTCCGAGTGGTTTAAGGAAGCAGTCTTGAAAACTGCCGTGCGGTAACGCACCGTGGGTTCGAATCCCACTCTCTCCGCCATTTTTAATAGTTTACTGTACTTTGCTCTGGAGTAATACTCAAGAGGCCGAAGAGGCGCCCCTGCTAAGGGCGTAGGTCGGGAAACCGGCGCGAGGGTTCAAATCCCTC
>CAZYAX010000209.1:0-3706 GCA_964646195.1 uncultured Faecalibacterium sp.
GCCAGCGCGTACAGGTTGAGCTGGGGCCGGTACGCGCGCAGAAAATCCTCCTCGGTCTTGCCGCGGTCGGTCTTGTAGTCCAGCAGCTCCAAATGGTCCGGGTACACCAGCACCAGATCCGCGATGCCCTGCACCAGCACCTGCGCGCCGTCCAGAGAGACAGTTTGCCCGCCACTCAAGGAGGCAGCTTGCCCGCCGCCCAACGGGCCGGGCCGCGCCCCTTCCGGGGCCTGCCGCACGCTGGCCTGCCCGCTCCCCTGCGCGGCCAGCACCGCCGCGGCAGGCAGCGCCGTGATAAACGCATACTCCCGCAGCACCTCCTGCGCCGCCTCGATGCGCGCAAAGGCCTCGCCCTCAAAAAAGGCGCGGATGCGCTGCTCGTCCAGCTTTTCGGCGATCTCCGGCGCGGTGAGCTGCGCGGCCACCTGGCGCAGGCTCTCGGCGTGGATGGCCTCCGCCAGCGCTTCGCCGCCCTGCGCCTTGGCGGCGGCCAGCGCGGCAAAATCCGCGTGCTCCAAAAAGCTGTGCAGCGCGGTGCCCTTTTCGGCGGCAGTCAGGCCGTCCGCATAGAGGAAGGCGGGCCGCTCCAGCGTGATCTGTTCCGCGCGGTGGACGATGCTCGTCACGCTCACCTTGGCGGGCACGTTCGCCAGCGGGGCCGCCGGGTACTGCCAGGCAAAGTTTGCACGCAGCGCCGCCACCAGCGCCGGGTCCGGCGCGGCATCCACTGCAGCCCCGGCCTCGGGCTGCGCGTCCTCCGGTACGGCCGCCTGCACCGTAATGACAATGCTGCCCGTCTCGTCTGCAAAGGGCAGCTCACGGCTGCCCGCCAGCGTGCGCAGCGCACCGCCGCACGGGTGTACCAGCAGCGCTGCCGCCAGCCAGTCCGCAAAGCAGCCGGCCTGCTCGTGCAGCGTTGCGCCCGCGCCCGCCGCAAGGAAGGCCGCCGCTTTTGCCAGCGGCGCGCCGGGATCCTTGCCCGGCAGCGGCACGGTGAACACCAGCTTGTCCTGCGCGCGGGTGGCCGCCACATATAAAAGGCGCATCTGCTCGCTGCGCATCTCCTGCCGGTGGGCGTACTCCAGCGCCGTATAGGCTGCCGTCTTGTACAGCCCGCCGTCCTCCGGGCCTTCCGGCCGCAGGCGCAGGCCCACGCCGTATTCGCGGTGCAGCAGCACCGGGCTGCGCACGTCGTCGGTGTTGAAGCGGTGGCCTGTGTCCGCCAGGAACACCACCGGGAACTGAAGTCCCTTGGAGCGGTGGATGGTCATAATGGTCACACAGCCGGGCCGCGCCGCGCCGGGAGCCGTATCTTTCAGGCCGCCGGCCGCCTCGGTGGCCTCGATGGTGCGCACCAACGCCGGCACGCCGCCCGCGCCCACCCCCGCGCAAAAAGCGGCAAAGCGGCGGGCGTCCTCGCGGCGGCGCGCGCCGTTCTCCATTGCGCCCAGCGCCGCCAGGTAACCGGTGGAGACGAAGATCTCCTCCAACAGCCGCTCCACCGGCACGCTGTGGGACAGCCGCCGCAGCATACCCAGCCGCTCGTAAAAGGCGCGCAGCCGCCGCACAAACGGCGTGTCCTCCCCGCTGGAAACAAGCCGCACCAGCGCGCCGTAGAGGCTGATTTTTTCTTTTTTGTCCTGCGCGGCCCGCAGCCGCACCAGGTCGTCGTCCGTAAAGCCAAACAGCGGCCCCAGCATGGCTGCGGCCAGGTAGATGTCCTGCGCGGGGTTGTCGATCACCCGCAGCAGCGCGATCAGGGGGCGGATGTGGGGCGCGTCCAGCAGATCTTCGGCGGAATCCGCGTACACCGGGATGCCCCGCGCGGCCAGCGCCTCGCTGTACACCGTGAAGCGCCCTCGGGTGGAAAGCAAAATGCAACAGTCCTCGTACCGTACACCGTGCACGCCGGCCCCGGCGCGCACGGACTCGCCCTGCGCTACCAGCGCCTCGATGCGCCGGGCCACCCAGGCGGCCTCCTGCTCCTCCTCCGCGCCGGGCAAAAAGCAGGCCTCCACGCTGCCCGCATATGCGCCGGGCGCGCCGCACACCAGCCGTTGGCCGTCGCCGTAGGCCGTATCGCCCAGCGCCGGGGTCATGAGCTGCTCAAACAAGAAGTTGATCCCCTGTACCACCGCGGGCGCGGAGCGGAAGTTTGCGTCCAGCGCCAGCAGCGCGGGCGTGCCGGCGCGGCCCTCCTCCGGGCGGGGGCGGGCCGCGCCGCCAGCCAGAGGCGGCCAGACCGCCAGCTTTTCCCGGAAGATGCCGGGGTCCGCCTGCCGGAAGCGGTAGATGCTCTGCTTTAAGTCCCCCACCAGGAACAGGTTATCCCCCGACGGCGCAGCCAGGCAAGCATACAGCGCGTCCTGCAGGGCGTTGGTGTCCTGGTACTCATCCACCATCACCGCGTCATACTGGGCGCGGATGTTGGCGCACAGCGGGGTACACGCGCCCTCTGGCGTGCGCAGCAGACGCAGCGCCAGATGCTCGAAGTCGCTGAATTCCAGGATCTTGCGCTCCAGCTTTTTTTGCATAAAGCGCGCGTCAAAATCCCGCACCGCGCGAAACAATGCGGCCAGCCGGGGCGCAGCGGCGGCGCGGTCGGCCTCGGCCTCCGCCTCGCTGCACGGGATCAGAGCCAGAATGCCGTCAAACAGCTTGGCCGCCTCGTCGGCTCGGGTCCTGACCGCCGCCCTCCGGTCTCCCACGAGGCGTTTTTTCATTCCTTTCAGGCCGGGCACAGGCTCCATGCCCAGCACATATGGGGTGAGATGCGTATACAGCGCCTCCCACTGGCCCGCCTGCGCCAGGGCGGCAGTCTTTTGCAGCACTGCAAGCGCCTCCTCCAGCCGCTGGAGCGGTTCGGCAAATTTTTCGTTGGCCTTGGCCACGGCCCGCTCCCGGGCAGAGGGTGTTTTTTTGCTCTCCTGCGCCTTGACGCGCTCATCGGCCCAGTCGCACCGGCAGTCCTGCACTGCCGCGCGCAGCAGCCCGCAGGCGGCCTGCGCCGCGCGGGCCGCCCCGGCCAGCAGCAGGTCGTGCCAGGCCGTAGCCGCAAAGCCGCCCACCTGCTCCCATGGGGCCAGGTATTCGTTCAGCCGGCGGTCATAGTCCGGCAGTGCGCGTAAAAAATCGTACACCTGCAAGACAGCGCCGCCCGCCGCAGTATCGCTGCGGCCCTTGCCGTACAGGTCGGCAAAGGCGCAGAAATCCGGGTCCTGATAGGCCTGCTCCAGCGTTTCGGAGAGCGCGCCGTCCCGCAGCAGCTTTACCTGCCCGCTGTCCGCCGTGGCAAAATCCGGCGGGATGTCCAGTGCCGAAAAGTGGTGACGCAGCAGGTCGAGGCAAAAGGCGTCCACCGTGCAGATGGGCGCGCGCTGGAGCAGCAGCCGCTGCCGCCGCAGCCGGATATTGCCGGGCTGCGCCTGGCTGCAATGCAGCAGCGCCTGGCCGATACGCGCGCGCAGCTCCGCCGCCGCCGCGTTGGTGAAGGTGACGATCAGCAGCCGGTCCGCCTCCACGGGGTTTTCCGGGTCGGTAATCAACCGCACGGCCCGCTCGGTGAGCACTGCCGTCTTGCCGCTGCCGGCCGCCGCGCTCACCAGCAGCGCGCCGCCGCGGTCCTCGATGGCAGCCCGCTGGGCCGGGGTCCATTGGGGGATAGGCATAAACGACTCCTTTCGTGAAGAGGGGAAATAGCAGCTTC
>CAZYAX010000210.1:0-3683 GCA_964646195.1 uncultured Faecalibacterium sp.
TGGCGTCCTCCTCGTTGGAGATGCACACGTCCACATACTGGCACAGGTCGGTCATGGCGGCGCGGGCCTGCTCACGGGTCCACAGCTTGCCGCGGTAGTTCAGGTCGCAGCTGATCTTTGCGCCGGCCTTCTTGGCGGCCTTGCAGGCCTGACGGCAGATCTCGACGACGTTCTCGCCCAGAGCCGGGGTGATGCCGGTGAAGTGGAACCAATCCACGCCTTCAAAGATCTTGTCCCAGTCAAAGTCGGAGGGCTGGGCCAGCTGGATGGCGCTGTTGGCGCGGTCGTAGATGCACACGGAGCCGCGCTGGGAGGCGCCCTTCTCGTTGTAGTAGATGCCCACACGGTCGCCGCCGCGGACGATCATGCTGGTATCCACGCCGTAGCGGCGCAGGCTGTTGACGGCGCACTGGCCGATGGCGTGGGCGGGGAGCTTGGTGACGAACGCGGCGTCGATGCCGTAGTTGGCCAGAGAGACAGCGACGTTGGCCTCGCCGCCGCCGAAGGTGAACTCCAGATTGCTGGCCTGCACAAAGCGCTCATAGTTATACGGCTGCAGACGGACCATCAGTTCGCCAAAAGTTACGACTTTCATAATTGGTACTCTCCTTTATTTCTCGGATATTATGTTTTTAAACAGCCCGCCGCAGAAGGCTTGTCCCCCGCGGCGGGACATTTCGGATGGGGAACGGGCTGCTTACGCCTTGACCAGATGGATCGCGAAGCCGCCCACCTCGTCTGCCAGGTAGCAGGCGATGGTCTTGCCGTTCTTCACATTCTTGCTGTCCAGGTCGAACTTGACGCCCCGGCGGGACAGGTGGTAGATGGCGCGATCCACGTTGTTGGTGGAGATGGCGATGTGGCCGTTCTTGCCGCGGCCGGGCTTCTTCATCACCTCGAACTCCTTCTGGCCCACAAAGATGCTGGAGTTGCCGGGGGCGACCTTCATGTTGAGCAGGCTGCCCAGCAGGTTGGCGGTGGCCATGGCCTCTTCTTCGTTTTCGGCATTGATGCCAAGGTGCGCCAGCTTGAGGCCCAGCATGGTGTCCACGGCCTCCTTGCTCATGGCGGTGATCTTATCCCACTGGCCGGCCTTGATCACGTCGCTCTTGCACATCCAGGTGCCGCCCACGGCGATGATCTGGTCGTAGTTGAGGTAGTCGTTCACGTTCTTGGCGTTGACGCCGCCGGTGCACATCCACTTGGCGGTCTTGAGTGCCGCGCCGATGTTTTTGAGCATACCCACGCCGCCGTTTGCCTCGGCCGGGAAGAACTTGATGGCCTCGCAGCCCATATTCATGGCCTGCTGCATCTCGCCTGCGGTAGCGGTGCCGGGCATGGCGATGCCGCCCTGGTCGATGACGTGCTGCATGACGTCGGGGTCAAAGCCGGGCGCCACGATGAAGGAGGCGCCTGCCGCCATGGCGCGGTCAGCCTGCTCATTGGTGAGGACGGTGCCGGCGCCCAGCAGCATCTCGGGCATCTGCTCATGGATGAGCTTGATGCACTCCTCAGCGCAGGCCGTGCGGAAGGTGACCTCCGCGGCGGGCAGGCCGCCGTCAGACAGGGCCTTGCACAGGGGCAGGGCTTCATCCACGCTGTTAAACGCGATGACAGGGATAATGCCGATCTGGTATACCTTTTCGATTACAGGATTCATAAGTGCATTTCTCCTTTACTTTCTAACTCGCTCCAGGTCAAAGGGCGCGCCAGGGCATGGCTCACCCATCGTACAACCTGTATAGTATTAGTATAAACCAAGAATCTCCGTTTGGTAATGCTCAACAAGCACAATGTTTTTCAAAATGACTTGTATACATTGCATAAAATCAACCAATCAGACGGCTCAAAAGCTCCGCCACACCGTCGTGGTCGCAGTCGTTTTCGCTCACGATACCGGCCAGCGCTTTGACCTCGGGCATACCGTTGGCCATCACGGCGGCCACGCCGGCCTTTTGCAGCATGGCGCGGTCGTTGTCACTGTCGCCGACGGCGAGGATCTGGCTGCGCGCGATGCCCAGCTGCGCGCCCAGCGCCAGCAGGGCCTCGCCCTTGTCCACGCCGGCGGCGGTGACCTCGAGGTTATCCGGCGAACCCTGCACCAGCTCGATGCCCTCCAGCGGGGCCAGGGCGGCGCGGGCGGCCTCTGCAAGGGCCACATTGTCGAAGAACATACAAAGCTTTTCCACCTCGCCGCCGTGGGCGTCCAGCCACTCGCCCAGATCCGGCACCACATGGAACCGGCCGTCCATGGCCTGGCTGGCCTCGGAGGAAAGCGCCTGGCCCGCGCGGGCGGCAGCCCAGCGCACGCCCGCCTCACTGCGCACGGTGCAGCCGTTAAAAAAGATGCTCAGGTCGCCGGGGAACGGGCGGAACGCCTCAAACGCCGCGCGGGCCGTGGCGGCGGGCAGCAGCCGGCGCAGCAGGCAGCGCGGCTGGGCGGTGGGATGGCGGCCGGGGTGGGCGTAGCGGCTGTACACGGCGGCGGCCGGGTCGGGGCCCATATCCCACACGACGGCGCCGTTGGAGGTGACGGCGTAGCGCACGCCGGGGATGGCCGCCACCTGCAAGGGTACGCCATTGAGGCCGCGGCCCGTGGCGGGCAGCACCACGATGCCCTGACAGATGGCGGCTGCGATGGCCTCCAGCGTGCGGGGCGTGACCTGGTGGCGGCGGTTGAGCAGGGTGCCGTCCAAGTCCAGCGCCACCATGCGGATGTCAAACCTCGGGTCTGCCATGGCCGCCCTCCAATACGAATTTTTCTACGGCGTAGGCCACGCCGTCCTCGTTGTTGCTGCGGGTGACGAACCGGGCAGCGGCCTTTACCTCGTCGAAGGCGTTGGCCATGGCCACGCCTAGTCCTGCGGCGCGCACCATCTCCAGGTCGTTGCCGCCGTCGCCGCAGGCCATCAGGCTGGCGGCAGGCAGGCCCAGCGCTTCGGCCAGCATTTGCAGGCCCTTGCCCTTGTTCACGCCGGGGGCGTTCAGCTCCATGTTTTTCGGCAGGCTGGACACGGCGGCAAGGCCCATCTGCTCCATCTCGGCCCAGGCGCGGCTGCGCGCGCCGTCATCGCGGAAAAACATCGTGAACTTCTCGATGCCGCGATCCTGCGAGGCCACAAAGGCGCGCATATCCTCCAGCTTCTGCCGGGTGCTGCCAATATAGCCCAGAAGGTTTGCGGGCGCATAATCCGGCAGGCGGGCGAAGTTGGCGGCGGTGGTGTAGCCCTGCCCGTCCTGGAAGATATCCACGAGGCAGTCGTACTGCATGAGCCGGTCGTAGGCGGCCAGGGCGGTGGCGCGGGGGATATATGCCTCGCACAGGCTGCTGCCATCGGCGAGATCCAGCACGCGCGCGCCGTTGGCCGTGATGGCGTAGCGCACGCCGGGCAGCGCCAGCAGTTCGGCGGGGATGCCGGTGGCGGTGCGGCCCGTGGCGGGCACGATGAGCACGCCGCGCCGGGCGGCTGCCGTGAGCGCGGCGGCGGTGCGGGGCGTGAGCTCTTTTTGGTCGTTGAGGACGGTGCCGTCCAGATCGAGAGCGATGAGGCGGATGGACATGGGGAAACTCCTTTCTTCGGTGAGGGGAGGGGGACGGCCGCTTTCTTGAAAGAAAGCGGCGCAAAGAACTTTTAAGGAAGCTCTGAATAAATCTGGTATGCAGATTGCCGAGCGAGCCGTGC
>CAZYAX010000211.1:0-3672 GCA_964646195.1 uncultured Faecalibacterium sp.
TTTTCCTGCAAATAGCCCGTAACCCACGGTTCCGCCCCGCTGCCTGCGGCAACAGGGCCCCACTTTCCGGGAATTTGCCTGGAGAACTCCTGCGCCGCCGCTCTGGGCAGCCCTGTGTGGGCGCTCATGCGTAAGCTGCGGCGGGACCGGCCGTTTCCACCTTACTTTTGCCATTCTCTTTTCTATACTCTCTTTTTATCCTGGCGCCCATTGACGCGCTTTGAATCAATGGGCATCCTCCTTTTGACACACGGCCGCACGGTGCATATGACCAATGCACTGTGCGGCTGTGTCATTTTGTGGGCGAGAACGGCGTACACCGTTCTCTTGTCAAATTTTACAAAATTGAGGACAGTTCGGAGAAGTTTACTGTTCGTTACTACAAACTAACTTTTTCTTTCCGAGAAGGGTTGACTTTTCAGGTTAGGAAGTTTAAACTAACAGAGACGATGGTTATGACTAACTAACCAAAAGGCATATCATCTGCCAGGCATAGGGGAGCCTGGCTTCCGGCTCCGGCAGGCGGGCCGGCGTTTTGCGGCGGATGCGCATAGCAGCTGCCGCAGCGCGCCGGGCGCAGGCCGCTATGGAGGCGGGCACCCTGCAAAACAAAGATGGGAGTGGACGTTTTATGATGCCTTTAACAATGGCAAAGGCCGGCGAGACTGTCACGATCCATAAGATCACAGGCAAGGATGAGGTGCGCCAGCATCTGGCCGAGCTGGGGTTTGTGGTGGAGAGTGACGTGACCGTTGTAACGGAGATCGCGGGCAACCTGATTCTCCAGGTCAAAGACAGCCGCATCGCGCTGGACCGGGGTATGGCAAACCGCATAATGATCGAATGAGGAGGAAACTGCAATGAAAACGCTGAAAGATGTTAGGGTGGGCGAGACCGTTACCGTAACGCGGCTCAACGGCACGGGGCCGGTCAAGCGCCGCATCATGGACATGGGCATAACCAAGGGCGTGGAGATCTATGTGCGCAAGGTCGCGCCGCTGGGCGACCCCATGGAGCTGAACGTGCGCGGCTATGAGCTGAGCGTGCGTAAGGCGGACGCGGAGATGATCGAGGTGCAGTAAAGGCCCGCCGCGGGCACAAGGCCTTTGGCACCACAGACGAAACGCAGCGCAAGGCTGCAATTCTGAGAGGAGATTGTATATGGAAATCAAGATCGCTCTGGCGGGCAATCCGAACTGCGGCAAAACGACCCTGTTCAACGAATTGACCGGCAGCACCCAGTATGTCGGCAACTGGCCCGGCGTCACGGTGGAAAAGAAAGAAGGACGCCTTAAGGGCAATAAAGACGTTATCATCCAGGACCTGCCGGGTATCTACTCGCTGTCCCCCTACACGCTGGAGGAGGTGGTCTCCCGTACCTATCTGGTCAACGAGAAGCCGGGGGCCATCCTCAATATCGTGGACGGCACCAACATCGAGCGCAACCTGTATCTCTCCACCCAACTGGTGGAGCTGGGCATCCCGGTGGTCATGGCCGTGAACATGATGGATCTGGTGCGTAAAAATGGCGACCGCATCGACATGAAAAAGCTGGGCGAGGCCATGGGCTGCCAGGTGGTGGAGATGAGCGCGCTCAAGGCGGAGGGCTGCACCGCCGCCGCCGAGGCCGCCGTAGCCGCTGCGAAGGCCGGCGGCAGGGGCGATACGCTGCCCCATGTGTTCACCGGCAGTGTAGAGCATGCCATCGCCCACATCGAGGAATCCATCGAGGGCAAGGTGGACGCTGGCCTGCTGCGCTGGTACGCCATCAAGCTATTTGAGCGGGATGAGAAGGTCATCGCGGAGCTGCGGCTGGATAAGAGCCTGCTGGAACACATCGAGCAGCACATCACCGACTGCGAGACCGAGCTGGACGACGATGCCGAGAGCATCATCACCAACCAGCGCTATGCGTACATCAATAAGGTCGTGGAAAAGGCTGTGAAGAAGCAGGCCCAAAAAGGCGACCTGACCATTTCGGATAAGATTGACAAGATCGTCACGAACCGCATCCTGGCGCTGCCCATCTTTGCAGTGGTCATGTTCCTGGTGTATTATGTGTCGGTCACGACGGTGGGCACCATTGCCACCGACTGGGCCAACGACGGCGTGTTTGGCGACGGCTGGCACTTTGCCTGGATCGGCGACAGCGAATACTGCGATGCAGCCGACGAGTTCGGCGAGGCCACCAACGCCATCGAGGCGTTCCTCGGCCTGGAGGCTGAGGGCGCGGACGAGCTGGCCGATGCGCTGGACACCGAGGCCGAGGAATTTGACGCCGACGCCGCGCTGGCAGCCCTGAGCGCCTACGCTGCCCAGTTCGGTGCGGCGGACGAGGCCGTCATTGAGGTGGAGGACGAGGAGACACTGGCTACCGAAGAAGTGGCCTACACGGGCGCAGATCTGGCCGATGCCGTGGCCGTCTACGAGGAGTACGGCGGCGAGGAGCCGGACCCCGCTGATTACGGCATATGGGTGCCGGGCATCCCGGCGCTGCTGGGCGGCGTGCTGGATTCCCTCAACGTTGCGCCCTGGCTGGAGGGCCTGATTCTGGACGGCATCGTTGCGGGCTGCGGCGCGGTGCTGGGCTTCGTGCCGCAGATGCTGGTACTGTTCATCTTCCTGGCGTTCCTGGAGGAGTGCGGCTACATGGCGCGTATCGCGTTCATTATGGACCGTATCTTCCGCCGGTTCGGCCTGTCGGGCAAGTCCTTCATTCCCATCCTCATCGGCACCGGCTGCGGCGTGCCGGGCATCATGGCGTCCCGTACCATCGAGAACGACCGTGACCGCAAGATGACCATCATCACCACGACCTTTATTCCGTGCGGCGCAAAGCTGCCCTTCATCGCTATGGTGGCGGGCGCGATCTTCGGCGGCGCGTCCTGGGTGGCCCCGTCGGCCTACTTCCTGGGCATCGCAGCCATTATCTGCTCCGGCATCATCCTCAAAAAGACCCGGCTCTTTGTCGGCGACCCGGCTCCGTTTGTCATGGAGCTGCCCGCCTACCATCTGCCCACTGTGGGCGCAGTGCTGCGCAGCATGTGGGAGCGCGGCTGGTCCTTCATCAAGAAGGCCGGCACCATCATCCTGCTGTCCACCATTTTGGTCTGGTTCCTCAGCTTCTTCGGCTTTGTGGACGGCGCGTTCCAGATGCTGGAAGAGGATCAGCTCGACAGCTCCATTCTGGGCATTGTCGGCAGCGCTGTGGCTTGGATCTTTGCGCCTCTGGGCTTTGGCAACTGGCAGGCGACCGTCGCGTCCATCACCGGTCTGGTCGCCAAGGAGAACATCGTCGGCACCATGGGCATCCTGTACTCGGTGGGTGACGGCAGCGTTTACCAGAATATGGCCGCAACCTTCACCACCGTCAGCGGCTATGCGTTCCTCGCGTTCAACCTGCTGTGCGCTCCCTGCTTCGCCGCCATGGGTGCCATCAAGCGCGAGATGAACAACGCCAAGTGGTTCTGGATTGCCATCGGCTACCAGTGCGGTTTCGCTTATCTGGTGGCGCTGGTGGTCAACCAGATCGGCAGCCTTATCGCCTATGGCCAGTTCGGCGTGTTCACAGTGGTGGCCGCCGCAGTTGTGGTGCTGTTCTTCTGGCTGCTGCTGCGCCCGGCCAAGGTGCCGGCTGTGCAAAAGGCCGGCAAAAAGGCCGCCTGACGGAGG
>CAZYAX010000212.1:0-3650 GCA_964646195.1 uncultured Faecalibacterium sp.
CTTTACCAGGTAGCCGCCGTCCACGGGGATGATTGCGCCGCCCAGGTAGTCGCTGGCGTGGGACGCGAGGAAGATGCAGGCGCCCTTCATGTCGTCGCCGGTGCCCCAGCGGTTGGCGGGGATGCGGTCGGTGATCTGCTGGTAGCGGGGGTTGGCCGGGTCCAGCAGGGCGGAGTTCATCTCGGTGGCCATGTAGCCCGGTGCGATGGCGTTCACGTTGATGCCGCGGGCGATCCAGTCGTTGCTCAGCTCCTTGGTGAGCTGGGTCACGCCGCCCTTGGCCGCCGAGTAGGCGGGCACGTTCTGGCCGCCGAACCAGGACACCATGGACGCAATGTTGATGATCTTGCCGTAGCCCTTGGGCAGCATGAGCTTGGCCGCCTCCTGGCAGAGGATAAACACCGAGTTCAGGTTGACGTTCAGCACCTCATCCCACTCCTGGATGGGGAACACCTCAGCGCTGTGGCGGCGCTGGATGCCGTGTGCGTTGACGATGATGTCCAGCTCGCCTCCCAGTGCGTCCACGCAGTCCTTAAAGCCCTGGTACACGCCCTCGCGCACGGCGAAGTTGGCCTTGACGCCGTGGCAGGCAAAGCCGCGGTCACAGAACTGCTTTGCCACCTCATACACCTTGTCGGAGGTGCCCACGATGGCCACCTCGCAGCCGGCCTCCATCAGGCCCTCGGCCATGCCGTAGCCCAGGCCGCGGGTGCCGCCGGTGACGATCGCTTTTTTGCCTTCGATATTAAAAAGTTCGTTGCCCTTCATAGTATTTCATCCTTTCCGGCATCCTCTGCCGGAGGCTCCTGCGCGGGCAGTTCGTCATCGACCTCCAGGTCGCTGATGCCGCGCTGCAGGTGCTCCAGCATGATGCTGTATGCTTTTTTTCCGTTTCGTTTGCGGAATGTATCCAATAAAAGCGTATGGTAATAGATGCCGCCGTAATAGCCCACCACGGTGTTCAGGGTGTGGTAGTTCTGGATCTTGCGCCGGGAAATGTCCTGCATCACATCGGTCACCACCGGGTTTTGCAGCGCCTCGCAGATCGCCAGGTGGAAGTCCATGTCCGCCTGGACGAAATCGTGGGAGCTGCCCACCGATGCTTTCATGGTCTCCAAAAGCTGCTCCAGCCGGGCGATCAGCTCCGGCGAGGCCGTGGGGGCCACCTGCCTGCAGATCTCCGGCTCGATCAGGCAGCGGAATTGCAGCAGGTGCTTCATGTCCTGAATGGGCACGACAGAGGCGGCGCTCATCTCCTCCGTCTTTTCGTCCCCAAACACGGACAGGTCGGTTGAGACCAGGAAGGTGCCCTTGCCGCGCTCGCTTTGCAGGATGCCCAGCGAGATGTATTGCTGGAGAGCGTTGCGCACCGAGGTGCGGCTGGCGCCCAGCAGCTTGCACATCTCGTGCTCGCTGGGCAGCTTGTCACCCACGGCCCATGTGCCGTTGTGGATGTTTTTGCGGATGTATGCAACGATCCGGCTGGTCACGTTTTCCCGGTTTCCCATGTTGTCAGTTCCCCTATCGCAAGATTTCCGGCTTCGGCCGGCTGTTGTTTTTTTACGGGGTCTGGAGGCTGCCGTCGCGGTTTCTGGTTTGCGTCCATGTGGTCACGTCCGCCGTGCAGGGATATTTTTCGGCTTCCTTCTCGTTCAGATCCACGCCGAGGCCGGGCTTGTCGTTGGCGTACACAAAGCCGTCGTTGCCGTACTCCGGCAGGCCAGGGAACACCTCAAGCAGTGCGCCGCGGGGGCCGCTGAGCTTTTGGATCACGAAGTTGGGCGGCTCGATGCCGCTCCACTCCTGCAGGCCGAGGTTGGCGGCAGCCAGATCGATGTGGATGTTGGCCGCGTGAGCCAGCGGGCTCATGTCGCCGGGGCCATGCCAGCAGATGCGCACGCCGAACTGCTCGCAGAACTGCTGGAGCTTGCGGGCGGGCGTGATGCCGCCGATCTGGCTGATGTGGACGCGCATATAGTCGATGCTGCGCTTTTGCACCACCGGCCGGTATTCGGCGGGATTGTTGAACAGCTCGCCCTGCGCCAGCGGGGTCACGCTGGTCTGCTTGATCTTGTCCAGCCAGTCCAGCTGATCCAGGGGCACTACGTCCTCCATGAAGAACAGCTTGTACGGCTCCATCTCCCGCACAAAGGTCACGGCCTCGGTAGGGTGGATGCGCTCGTGCACGTCGTGGACCAGCTCGACCTCAAAGCCTTCCTTTGCGCGGATCTGGTCAAAGAGCTTGAGAGTATCCCGCATGTATTTTTTGCTGTCCAGGTATACGCCGGGCTGAGCGCCTCGGGCGGCCCACTGGGGCGCGTCGCCGTAGCCGCATCCGCCGTAGCCGCCGCATTGGCAGCGGATGTGGCGCACGCCGATGGAGCGGTACTTCTCGATGCTCTCGCAGATCTCGGAGGCGTCGGCCCCGTCCACATGGCGGTAGACGGGCACGCCCGCGCGCATCTTGCCGCCAAACAGGTCGTAGACCGGCATACCCGCCATCTTGCCCTTAATATCCCACAGCGCCATATCCACGCCAGAAATGGCGTTGTTCACCACTGGGCCGCTCCTCCAGTACGCATTTTGATGCATCAGCTGCCACAGTTCGGTGATGTTGTTGACCTCACGGCCAACCAGCAGAGGCTTTAAATAGGTTTCGACTAAATGTTTTACCGTCAGGTGGCGGTACGCGAAGGTCGCGCAGCCCAAGCCGTACAGGCCCGGCTCGGTGGTCTCTACCTTGACGACCACCAGATTGATGCCTTCCGGCGCGGTGCAGATCACCCTGACGTCTCTGATTTTCGGAATCATTGGTTCACTCCCCTTTTAATAGGTAGGGTTTTTCATGATCTCGCAAACCAGCTTGTATTTTGCCTTTCCGAAAATCATTATAATACAAGTTGCTCGAAAATACAAGTGGATTTTTCAGAAAAAAGGAGGAGGCCTTATTTTTTGTGATTTTGACTTGTTTTATGCCTGCAACATGTTGAACCCTACAAACTTGTATTTTTATTACAAGTTTTTGTTGACTTGTATCGAAGCGTGTGGTAAAACAGATACAAGCAAACCACCTCTCCACGGAACGGCGCACCTGACGCAGATCAGCTTGCAGTATTAAGTCAGCCTTTCCAACGCGCGGTCCCGAGGCGGGATATGGTCTTGCAGTAAACGAAAATAGGAAACGACTTTAAAGGAAAGGACCGATTTTTATGAAAAAGATTTCTCGCCGCAGCTTTCTCCAGGCCGCATGTGCGGCTGCCGCTCTGGGCGCTCTGACCGCTTGCGGCTCGTCCACCGGTGGCTCCACCGGCGGCTCCAGTTCGGACAGCATCACCTTCACGATGTCGCTGGCCGACAACACCTCCTCCAACTATTATAAGGGCGCGATGGCCATTGCCGACGCCGTGAACGCCGCCACCGGCGGCAAGGTCACCATCAACGTGCAGGCCGGCGGTACGCTGGGCGGCGAGAGCGACACGCTGGATATGGCCGTGCAGGGCGACTTGGACATCGCCACCTGCGCCAACTCGGTGCTGGCCAACTACATCCCCGAAATGAACGTTCTGGACCAGGCCTTTTTGTGGGATTCGGCCGAGCAGGCCAATTACGCCGTGCAGAACGAGCTGGGCGCGCTGATCAGCGAAAAGGCC
>CAZYAX010000213.1:0-3632 GCA_964646195.1 uncultured Faecalibacterium sp.
GCCCAAAGCCGCGCCCCGCCTAACCCGCCCCCAAGTTAAAGTCCCGAACCGCGACTCCCTTCACGGGGCCGCGTAGCCATATCAAAAGTTTTTCGCCGAAGCCTTTTTTCAAAAAGGCTGGAAAGATCAAAGGAGTAAAGTATGGAAAAAATCGATCTGAATCAGTATCTGGCCGGCAACGAGTACCCCGGCCGCGGCATTGCGGTGGCAATGGCCCCGGATGGCCGGCAGATGTTTATCGGCTATTTCATCATGGGCCGCAGCGAGAACAGCCGCAACCGCGTGTTCGAGCCGGTGCCGGAGCGCGGCGGTATCTGCACCGTGGCCGCCGACCCCGCAAAGCTGGAGGACCCCAGCCTCATTATCTATAACCCGGTGCTCACGCTGGGCCGTACCCATATCGTAACCAACGGAGACCAGACCGATACCATCTATGACCTGCTGTGCCAGGGAAAGAGCTTCGCGGACGCGCTGCGTACCCGTACCTTTGAGCCGGACGGCCCCAACTGGACGCCCCGCATCTCCGCCATCGTCTACGCCGACGGCAGCTACCAGATGAGCATCCTTAAATCCGCCGACGGCAACGGCGAAAGCGTCCAGCGCTATTTCTTCGACTACCCCCAGCCCGTGGCCGGCGAGGGCCATTTCATCAGCACCTATAAGCACAACGGCAGCCCCATCCCCAGCTTTGAGGGTGAGCCGCTGCGCTTTGCCTGCCCGCGCACCGTGGGCGAGTTTGCCAACGGCCTGTGGGAGAATCTGAACCTGGACAACAAAGTGAGCCTGTTTGCCCGCGTCATCGACCTGGAAAGCGGCAACGCAGGCGACATGATTTTCAATAAGTACGAAGCGGTGTGCAGCGACCTGGACGACCCCGAGGAGCCCGCACTGCTGCCCGAAGAACAGGATAACTGAGAATTAACTGAAAAAACGGAGGTAACACCATGAACGAACTCGCTTTGAAGTATGGCTGCAACCCCAACCAGAAGCCCAGCCGCATCTATATGGAGGACGGCTCGGAGCTGCCGGTCACGGTGCTCAACGGCAAGCCCGGATACATCAACTTTCTGGATGCGCTCAATTCGATCCAGCTTGTCAAGGAGCTGAAGGCGGCCTGCGGCCTGCCTGCGGCAGCGTCCTTTAAGCATGTGTCCCCGGCCGGCGCGGCGCTGGGCCTGCCCCTGAACGACGTGGAGCGCCGTATGTACCACATCGCGCCGGACATGGAGCTGTCCCCGCTGGCCTGCGCCTATGCGCGCGCCCGCGGCGCGGACCGCATGTCCTCCTTTGGCGACTGGATCGCACTGTCCGACGTGTGCGACGTGCCCACCGCCAAGCTCATCCAGCACGAGGTGTCGGACGGCATCATCGCGCCGGGCTATGAGCCCGAGGCTCTGGCGATTTTGGCCAGCAAGAAGAAGGGCAACTACAACGTGGTGTCCATCGACGAGAGCTATGTGCCCGCCCCCATCGAGCACAAGCAGGTGTATGGCATCACCTTTGAGCAGGGCCGCAACGACCTGGAGATCAACGCGGATACCATGCTCCACAACATTGTCACCGAGAACAAGGAGATCTCCGACGAGCAGAAGCGCGACCTGGTCATCAGCCTCATCACGCTCAAGTACACCCAGTCCAACAGCGTGTGCTATGTGTCCGGCGGGCAGACCATCGGCGTGGGCGCGGGCCAGCAGAGCCGCATCCACTGCACCCGCCTGGCCGGCCAAAAGGCCGACAACTGGCAGCTGCGCCACATGGACAAGGTGCTGGACCTGCCCTTCCGCCCCGACGTGACAAAGCCCAACCGGGACAACGCCATCGACGTGTACATCGGCGACACGCCGGAGGACGTGATTGGAAACGGCGTGTGGGCCGAGACCTTTACCGAGCAGCCCGCCCCGCTGACCGCCGGGGAGAAAAAGGCGTATCTGGCCGGCGTCACCGGCGTATCGCTGGGCTCGGACGCATTTTTCCCGTTTGGCGACAACATCGAGCGCGCGCGCCGCAGCGGCGTGACGGCCATCGTGCAGCCGGGCGGCTCCATCCGCGACCAGCAGGTCATCGACACCTGTAATAAGTACGGCATTGCCATGGCCTTCTGCGGCCTGCGCCTGTTCCACCATTGATCGAGCGGAGGGAAAAATAATGGCTCTGAAAATTTTAGTCGTGGGCGGCGGCGGCCGCGAGCACGCCATCATCAAGGCGCTGAAAAAGAGCCCGGACTGCGGCGAGGTCTGGTGTGCGCCCGGCAACGGCGGCATCGGCTACGACGCCAAGTGCAAAAACATCAAGGCCACCGACGTGGCTGCGATGGTGGCCTTTGCCCAGGAGGAACGGTTTGATTACGTCGTCGTCGCGCAGGACGACCCGCTGGCGCTGGGTATGGTGGACGCGCTGGCAGCCGTGGGCATCCCGGCCTTTGGCCCGGACGCGGCGGCGGCCCGCATCGAGGCGTCCAAGGTGTTCTCGAAAAACCTGATGAAGAAATACGGCATCCCCACCGCAAAGTACGAGACCTTCGACGACCCCGCCAAGGTAATGGAGTACATCCGCGCCGAGGGCAAGTACCCGGTGGTGATCAAGGCCGACGGCCTGGCGCTGGGCAAGGGTGTGCTGATCTGCGAAACCGAGCAGCAGGCCGAGGACGGCGTCAAGGAGATCATGCTGGATAAAAAGTTTGGCGCATCCGGCAACCGGGTGGTGGTGGAGGAATTCCTCACCGGCCCGGAGGTGAGTGTGCTGAGCTTTACGGACGGCAAGGTAGTCAAGCCAATGGTTTCCTCCATGGATCACAAGCGCGCGAACGACCACGACACCGGCCTGAACACCGGCGGCATGGGCACCGTGGCCCCGAACCCCTACTATACCCCCGCGGTGGCGCAGCGCTGCATGGACGAGATCTTTCTGCCCACTGTCGCGGCGATGAACGCCGAGGGCTGCCCCTTTAAGGGGTGCCTGTACTTTGGCCTTATGATCACGCCCGATGGGCCGAAGGTGATTGAATACAACTGCCGTTTCGGCGACCCGGAGACGCAGGTGGTGCTGCCGCTGCTGGAAAGTGATCTGCTGCACGTCATGCTGGCCTGCACAAACGGCACACTGGCGGATACCGAGGTGAAATTCTCGTCCGGCGCGGCGGCCTGCGTGATCCTGGCGTCCGGCGGGTATCCGGTGGCCTACGAGAAGGGCAAGGAGATCATGGGCCTTGTGGACGGGCAGCTGGAGGATGCGGCCGGTGTGACCGTGTACCATTCGGGCACCGCCATCAAGGACGGCAAGCTGGTGACGGCCGGCGGACGTGTGCTGGGCGTGACGGCGACCGCTGCCGGCCTGCCCGCGGCGCTGGGCAAGGCGTATGCGGCGGCAGAGAAGATCAGCTTCGAGAAGCTGCATAAGAGGACGGATATTGGAGCGAGGGCTTTAAAAGCATTGGAGAATTAAGGGCAGCGGCGTGCTGGCTTTGACCTTTTGGCAGCGGGTGCTGGCGATAGGGCTTTCTTCTTTTGAGGTCAGCGGCTGCTGACCGTGGGCTTGCCGCTTTTTGACGCCAAAAAGCGGCGGAAAAAGCGCCACCGATTCCGACGCGGTGGACGCACGGCCAAGGGGCCTGCGGGCCCCCTTGGAACCCCCGG
>CAZYAX010000214.1:0-3617 GCA_964646195.1 uncultured Faecalibacterium sp.
CTGTGGGTCTTGATGGACTCCACGGCCTTGCTCACGGCCTTGCTCATGCCACGGCGGATGTCCATGGGGTTGGCTCCGGCGGCAACGTTCTTCATACCCTCGTTTACCATGGCCTGGGCCAGCACGATGGCGGTGGTGGTGCCGTCGCCGGCCGCGTCGTTGGTCTTGGTGGCAACCTCGCGCACCAGCTGCGCGCCCATATTCTCAAACTCGTCCTTCAGCTCGATTTCCTTGGCGATGGTCACACCATCGTTGGTGATGACCGGCGTGCCGAACTTCTTGCCCAGCACAACGTTGCGGCCCTTGGGGCCCAGGGTAATCCTAACGGTATCGGCCAGCGTATCGATGCCGGCGCAAAGAGCCTTGCGGGCGTCCTCGCCCTGCTTGATCTGTTTTGCCATAATAAAACCTCTCCTTTATTTCAAACATATCTTACAAGTAATTGGTGCCAATCCGCGGCGGGCCAGTCAGGCCTCCACGATGGCCAGAATGTCGCTCTGGCGCACGATGGTGCACTCCTCACCGTCTACCTTGACCTCCGTGCCGGAATACTTGCTGGTGAGCACCTTGTCACCTACCTTGACGATCATCTCCACTTCCTTGCCGTCCACAAGGCCCCCGGGGCCCACTGCAACGACCACAGCCACCTGCGGCTTTTCCTTGGCGCTGCCGGTGAGGATGATGCCGCTCTTGGTGGTCTCCTCGGCCTCAACGGTCTTGATTACAACACGGTCTGCAAGAGGATTGATTTTCATAATTCTTGCCCTCCTATAAAATATATAATTTAAAACCCGATCATAGCCGCCCTGCCAAGGGGCCGCTTTTTTGTTTAGCACTCTTTTTCCCTGAGTGCTAAATGTATTTTACTCATCTGTGAGAGAAAAATCAAGCCCTTTGCGTAAATTTGTTTGTTAATATTTTGTTACGAGGCCGCGGGCTTGATCCGCCTGTGCAAAAAAAGGGCGGCCCGTATACGCGGGCACTGCCCTTTATGCGTTGGCACGCTGTGCCAAAAAGCGGTCATAAGCGGGTTTGGGCAGCAGGATATGCCCAGCCAGCGGCTCGATCTCGGCGTGCAGCTCCTCGTGCGGCCCGCACTCGCCGTCCGCCGTTGCAATGATCGGCCCGCGGCCGTCCACCGGGCGCAGCGTCACCCTTTTGGCACGGCGGTAGACGAAGTACGGCTCGGCCTCCGCTGTGAGGCGGCCGTCCCGGAAGTGCCGTCCGTTTTTATACAGGTTGAGCATTTTGGTGATTGCCAGGCGGCCCATCGTGCGCACGATGAACACATCCAGCCAGCCGTCGTCCGGCTGTGCCTCCGGCGCGGCCAAAAAGCCGCCGCCGTAGGCCCTGCCGTTGCAGACCGCGCACAGCAGGCTGTCCACCACCAGCGTTTCGCCGTCCAGGCCGTATTCCACCCGCCGGCCCAGATGCCCACACACCTGCTGGACGATGGAGAGCAGGTACGCCATCTCCCCGCCGCAGAACGGGATGCGCCGGAACTTGGGGATGCCGTACGCCACCTGGGCGTCCAGCCCGGCCGCGCAGATCGTGGCCGAAAGACCCTGCGAAGTGTGGATCAGGTCGATGTCCACCACGCCGCCCGCCAGCTGCGCGTCCAGATCGCAGAACTCCTCCCGCGTGCCGAAGCTACGCAAAAAATCGTTGCCGCTGCCGTAGGGCAGGCAGCCCACCGCCGCGTTGGCACAGCCGTAGGCGCCGCACAGCACCTCGTTCAGCGTGCCGTCGCCGCCCGCCGCGTAGATGCGCACCTCTTCCCCGCTATGCGCGGCGGCGCTGGCCAGCTCCCGCGCATGGCCCGCAAACCTCGTCTTTTGGATGTCGTACTGCCATTTGGGGATGCGCGCACGCAGCAGCGCCCCCTCCAGCGCGGGAATGAGCTGGGCGCTGCTGTCCTGCTTGCCCGCCGCAGGGTTGATGATAAATAAATACCGCATTGTGTTCCTCCTGCCAGGCCGGAAGCATACCGTGCAGCCGGCCGCCTTTTAACGCATACGCCTTTTTAATGCTTACCCCTTTATTGTAAGGCAAGCACTCTCCCAATGCAAGCGCCATGCCGGATTTTCCTGTCTTATTCCGTCGTTTTTCCCTTTCGGCGCTGTTTGCCCAGCCAATCCCACAAATTTTCGCCCGTGGCATCGTCCACGCACTGGTTCTGGAAGAAATAGACCCAGCTCCAATGCCCTTTATACTGGTAGGGCGTGCCGTCTTTTTCCCGGTACATGCCTGTCGTGTCATGCACGTCCGCAAAGATGCTGGTGTGCAGGTCAGCCTGCATCGCCCGCAGGCGGGCAATGGTGGGCTGCTCGTACTCCGCCGGCGGCACGGTATGGTCGTTTTGGGCGTACACGAACCAGAGGGGCAGTTCCCGGATGGAGGCAAGCGCCTCGTCCGTGATCCCCTCGTCCCGGTAGGCCTCGCAGATGGGGAACGCCGCCGCAAAATATTCCGGCCAGCGCAGGATGAGATCCATCGTCATATAGCCGCCGTTGGAGCAGCCGCCCACGAGGATGCGCTGCGTATCGATGCCCGGGTTCTGCTGCACAAACGCATCGATCAGCTCCTTGAGCGCCGTGGTATACACCGAGCCGGTGCCGGGATTATCCTGCCAGCTGCCCTTTTCGTTGTATTCCATCCAGAAGGTAGGCGTCTGCGGGGCCAAGATATAGGCCGCGCCGCCCATTGCCTGCTGGAACTCCGGCCCGGCCAGCCGGGTCACCTCGTTGCGCAGCAGCAGGATGCTCGGGTCGGTGCCGCCCTCGCCCGCGCCGTGTAGCCAGATGACCAATGGCAGCGGCCCCTCCTGCTCCGCCGGCTTGTAGGAGGCGTAGCGCAGGGTTCTGCCCTCTGACCCGGTGAACACACCGGTGAGGTCAAAGGGATCCATTGGCGGGATCAGCGCACAGGAGAAATCGACCTGCGGCTCCACACACAGCTCCTTTATCTCGCTGCCCTGCGCGGTGACCAGCGCCGCGTCCTGAGCCAGCTCGATCTCCAGCCTGTAGGGGTCGCACCAGCGGGTGCGCGAGGCGAGGATATCGTAATAAAACGGCGAGCCCTCCTCCGGCGTGCAGCGCAGCTCCAGCCGCACCCAGCGGGAGTCCCCGTCCGCCGGCTTGCCCTCCCGGGAGCAGGCATAGGCCCCGGTCACCTGGCGCTTTTCCCGCCCGCGGCCATACGCCTGCTTGACCTCGGTCACGGCAAAATCCTGCGGGCGGACGGAATCTGCGCGCACGGGCTGCTCCAGCTCCAAGATCGTGGCCGTTACGCCCGGCCCCCACGGGAAGCCCTCTATCACCACCGTTTGCGGCCGGGCTGCCGCACTCTCTTTGGGCAAGGCCGCCGCCTTGACCGCGCGGTGCCGCAGCAGCGCGCCCGTGACCACCGCCGTGCCGGCCGTTTGGATAAACCTCCGGCGGGAAATTCCATCCATCATTTTACGTCGCTCCTATCCATACGCACAACAAGCAGCCGGGAATGTCCCGGCTGGCCATCTTAATTGTCCGATTACAGTATAATAAACGTTTCCAAAAACCTCAAGGCTTTTGGCGAAAATCGTAAAAGCGAGGCGGTACTTTTCATCTTGGCATCGCCGC
>CAZYAX010000215.1:0-3616 GCA_964646195.1 uncultured Faecalibacterium sp.
GATTTATTCAGAGCTTCCATAAACTATACTTACTGGCTTAGCACGGGCGTACAGCGCCGCCTGAGCGGGTCTTTTTCCGGCCTGTGGATACGGCCTCTTATTCTTCCGACTCCAAAACCGCCACGCCCCAGCCAGGCAGGGCCACCGTTTGCCCTGCCGCCCGGCGCTGCCCGCTCAGCAGCTCCGTGCAGCCAAAGGGCACGGCTGCCGCCGCTTCGTCCGGGCTGTAGTTGAGCAGGTAGCGCACCGTATGGCCCGCGTCGTTCTCGCCTTCTTTTATCACGAGCGGCCAGCGCACGGCAGGCAGGGCTACGCCCATACGGGGCAGCAGCGCTTCCAGCAGGCTGTCCAGCGCATCCGGCTCCAGCATAGCCCCGATGTAGGCCGCGCCGCCCTGCCCGTAGCGGTGGAAGGTGGCCGCGGCATAGCCCGCATAGGCCGGGTGCTGATACGTCCACAGCGTTTCGGTGCCCGCGTCCGGGCGCAGCAGTTCCATCCAGCTGCACACCTGCGGCACGTCCACGGGCACGGTGAATTCGTCGTAGGTCATGCCGAACACGTCCGTCAGGCCGCCGGGCTGGGGCTCCGTGCGGATCTTAACATATTCGTCCGCAAACAGGCTGCGGAAGGAGGCCAGCACCTGCCCGCCCCCGGCCACATAGCTTCGCAGCGCCTCCGTCAGGCTTCCGGGCGCGCAGTACATCGCCGGAAGCACCACCAGCCTGTAAGCGGAGAAATCCCGCGCGGTGCCGTCGATCAGGTCGCAGGGTACGTTCAGGCGGAACAGCGCGTCGTACAGCCAGCGCAGCGCGTCGCCGTAGCTTGGCCCGGCAAAGGCCGCACTGTGCTTCATGCCGGTGAGGCTGCGGTTGGAGACCATCACCGCCACCGGACTGCGGCGCTTCAGGTTGGCCAGATGGCTGCCCAGCCGGGCGAAGTCCCGCCCGATGGCGGCCGCCTCCCGATAGGTCGCGCCGGGGGTCAGGTCGTGGCTGAGCACGCCCTTCCAGTGGCACTCGATGCCGTTGTGGATGGAATGCCAGTGCCAGTATTCCACCAGGTTGGCCCCGTTGGCCAAATGGGCAAAGGCCTGCAGGCGCAGCTGGCCGGGGTACGGCAGGCGGCCCACCGGCCCCTGGGCCTGGGTTTCCAGCACGAGAAAGTTCTCTCCGCCCTTGAGCGCGCGGGCCAGATCGCCGCCGAAGCTGATCTCGGCCCCGGTCAGCGCCGCGCCGGCGGGGTGGTAGATGTCGCAGCCGGCCACCGTGCAGGCCGCAGCCTCCTCAAACTGGTCGGCGTCCGGCTGGAGGGCATGGGAGTAGCCCCGCCACTCGTAGTCAAAATTATGGGTGACGAACTGATCCGGCCGGCGGTATTCGTCCACGATGCCGCGCTGCCAGAGCAGGAATTCCGTCACCAAGTGCCGCTGGAACGCCTCGTATTCCGCCGCAAGGCTGCCGTTGATGGTGCCGCGCACATCCGGCAGATCATCCCAGCTGCCCAGCGAATTGCTCCAGTAGGCCAGGCCGAAGGCCGCGTTCAGCGCCTCCACCGTGCCGAATCTTTCCCGCAGCCACTGCCGGAACAGCGCCTGCGCGCGCGGGCCGCAGGTGTCGTAGGGCTTGGTCTCGTTATCCAGCTGGAAGCCGATCACGTTTTCGTAAGGCTGCACCTCGGCCAGCAGGCGGCGGATGATGCGCTCGCAGTGGGCCCGGTAGCCCGGATGGGTGATGTCCATGTTCTGCCGCCGGCCGTAGCGCTCCGGGCCGGCGTGGGTCTCGGCCAGAATGTCCGGGTACTTGGCCGCCAGCCAGGGCGGGATCGCATAGGTGGGCGTGCCCACGATCACCGAGATGCCGTGCCGCCGGGCGCCGTCCAGCATCCGGTGCAGGCTGGCAAAATCAAAGGTGCCGTCCTGCGGCTCCCAGGTGCTCCAGGTGGATTCCGCAATGCGGATCACGTTCATGCCGGCGGCCTGCATGAGCCGCATATCCTCCTCCACGCGGGAGGCCGGCATATATTCATCGTAGTAAGCGGCGCCATAGTATAGCTTTGGGGTTCGCATAGGCAGTGCCTCCTGTTTGTACGGCGCGGCCCGCTCCCGGTGCTCCCGCTGCCGCTTTGGGCTGCGAAGTTTTCCGCTTGGGCCGTGGTTTTATCCGGCTTTGTGTCTTGACAAAGCCGCCCGGATGTGAGATTCTTATAAAAAGCGCAAAATTGCGCAAGTCACTGCAGAGCTTGCGCAGCCGTGCTGCCTGCATTGTAACACAGCCCACCGCAAATTACCATCCCCAAAAAGGAGGCTGCCGCCATGCCGTCCCAACAAAAGCTCACCGTCGAATCCATCGCCCAGGCTCTGGGCATCTCCAGCACCACCGTATCCCGGGCACTCTCCGGCAAAGGCCGGGTGAGCGAAGCCACCCGGGCCCGAGTGCTGGAATACGTCCAGCACTCCGGGTTGGACACCTCCCTGCTGGATCGCCGCCGGGAGCAGCACGCCACCCATAACCTGGCCCTGGTGATTCCCTCCCATTTTATCCAGCTGGATCTGCCCTTTTTGCGCAAATGCATGGGCGGGGTGTGCCGCATGGCAGCCCAGCGCGGCTATGACATCCTGCTGTGCTATGCGGACCCGCAGGATACCGTGCAGCTGGAGCGGCAGCTCAAGGCCCACAAGGTGGACGGGGTGATCCTCTCCCGCACTATGGTCTCCGACCCCTGTCTGGCGCTGGTGAAGCGGTACGGCATCCCCTATGTGGTGATGGGCCGCCTGCCGGACGCTGCGGCGCTCCAGGTGGACAATGACCAGACCGGCGCAGCCTACGAGCTCACCCGCCTTTTGCTGCAAATGGGTACCCGCCGCATCGCCTATATAGGCGGCAGCCTCAACTACACCGTCAACGGCGACCGCCTGCGGGGTTATATGCAGGCGCTGGCCGAGTCCGGCGTACCGCTGGACCACAGCCTGATCTATATGGACGTGGAGCGCACCGAGCAGATCGGCGTGGCGGTGGAGACCCTGCTGGACCAATACCCGGAGTGCATCCTGTGCGGCGACGACAATATGACCCTGAGCGTGCTGCAGCAGCTGGGTAAAAACGGCATCAGCGTACCGGGCCAGATGCGCCTGGCCAGCCTCTACGACAGCGAAACGCTCGTGACCTGCACCCCCACCATTTCGGCGGCGCAGTTCGACGCCGCGCTGCTGGGCTTTACCGCCTGCCGTATGCTGCTGGATTCGATGGCCGGCAAGGAAGTGGTCCCCCGCCAGGAGCTGGGCTATCAGGTGGTGCTGCGGGAATCCACAAAATAATGCGCCCGCAATTATTTCTTCCGGCGGCCTTCCTGTTGAGCAGGGGGCCGCCCTTTTGCTGCAAGGAAGAAAAACCCTGTTTGCGCAATATTGCGCATTTACTTGTGGAGATTTGCGCAATATGAACAAAAAGTTGGTCCAAACATCGGAACATCTGAATATGGAATTCCATTTTTTATCGGTGTATACTTAAAACTGCAAATAGTACCTCCTCCCTGGTATAAAACCGGTGGGGCGGGGTACCCGATCTTATTTTTATCAACCTAGGAGGAGAATACTTATGAAAAAGATTTCCCGTCGCAA
>CAZYAX010000216.1:0-3616 GCA_964646195.1 uncultured Faecalibacterium sp.
AGCAAAGGTCGTTTTTCATCCATAGCCTTCATGCGCAGACTGTGCTTTGCATGCTGCGGGGCTCTGTAAAGCATTGCACTTTTCATGCCCGGCGTTTATAATAGCGGTATGATGATGAAGAAAAAACAGAGGACCTGTGCTTCAGTTCCAGAGCAGGTACAATGGCTCCTCCAAAAAGAAGGGTTGGGAAACTACCATGGATACCGCAAGATTCGTTTCATACCGGGAAAAGGTGGTGCAAAGCTGCTCCCGTGTGATCGTGGGCAAGGAGAAGGAGATTACGCGGGTGCTCACCTGCTTCCTCTGCTCCGGCCACATCCTGCTGGAGGATCGCCCCGGCACGGGCAAGACCATGCTGCTGCGCGCCTTCGCCAAGACCGTCGGCGGGGATTTCAAGCGCATCCAGTTCACGCCGGACCTGCTGCCCTCCGACCTGACGGGCATCAACTTCTATAACCCCAAGACCGGGGAATTCGAGTTCCGGCCGGGGCCGCTGTTCGCCCACTTTGTGCTGGCGGACGAGATCAACCGCGCCACCCCGCGCACCCAGTCCGCACTGCTGGAGGCGATGGAGGAGCGGCAGATCACCGTGGACGGCGTCACCTCCGCGCTGGCCGAGCCGTTTATGATCCTGGCCACACAGAACCCGCTGGAATCCTTCGGTACCTTCCCGCTGCCGGACGCCCAGATGGATCGCTTTTTCATGCGGCTGTCGCTGGGCTACATGGAGCGCGCGCAGGAGTTGGAGGTGATCGCCCGGCCCTCCACCCGCGCCGTGCTGGACGGGCTGGAGCAGGCCGTGACTCCGGAGGAAACGGCCTATGTGCGCAGCGCCTACACGGAGGTGCAGGTGTCCCCGGCCGTGCGGGACTACCTGATGGACATCGTGGAGGCCACCCGCCACGAGAGCGGGTTTATGAGCGGCGTGTCCACCCGCGGCGCGATCGCGCTGTATAAGGCGGCGCAGGCTACGGCGGCGCTCAGCGGGCGGGACTATGCCATCCCTGAGGACGTAAAGGACGTGGCCCCCGACGTACTGGCCCACCGGCTCAGCCTGGGCAGCGGCATGACGGCAGAGGCGGCGGCCAGCCGGCTGCAAAATCTCCTCACCAGCGTGCCGGTGCCGCTGGAAACGCTATGACCGGCCTGCTGTTCGTGCTGGCCCTCGCGGCGCTGGCCGTCGCGCTGGAGGTGTGGCTGTGCCGCCACAGCCTGGACACCGTGCAGGAGGACATGTATCCCGAGCGCCATGTGGCCGACCCGGACGAGGTGTTTTATTTGCGCATCCGCTTGCGCAACGCAGGCCGCTGGCCGGTGCCTTATCTGCGGGCCAGCCTGTATTTCCCGCGCGAGATACTCCCCCACGACACGGCGCATGTGCGGCAGGAGGTGCAGGAGGGCAGCAAAACGGTGCGTACCGTCTCGTATGCCACCCGTCTGCGGCCCTGGCAGGAGCAGGTGATCCGGATACCCATCCGCATCCCCAGGCGGGGCCAGTACCTGCTTCCCCGGCTCATCCTGCGCGGCGGCGACTTTTTCGGCGTTACCGAGCAGTCGCGGGAGCTGATACGTTTCAATGAAGTGGTCATCGCGCCCAAGGCCGCGCCGGAGCAGCCGGTGCTGGCCATACTGGGCGGTATTTTAGGGGATATTTCGGTCAACCGCTTTTTGTACGAGGACCCCATCCTCACGGTGGGCTGCCGCGAATACACGGGCCGCGAGCCCATGAAGCAGATCGCCTGGGCGCAGAGTGCCCGCGGCCGCGGCCTGCTGGTCAAGCAGCCGGACTACACCACCGACCCGGTGGTCACGGTGCTCATCGCCATCGCGCCGCGTGCGCTGGGGCCAGACCCGCAGCTGGAGGAATGCCTCTCGCTGGCGCGCACGGCCTGCCAAATTCTGGAGCGGCGGGCCGTGCCCTACGATCTGGAGACCAACGCGGCGCTGGGCAACGTGGCCCGGATCGGCAGCCAGGAGCAGCTGCGCCTGCGGCAGGGGTTGGGCGAGGCCCACTTCCGCCAGGCGTTGGAGATTTTGGGCCGGGCCACGGGCTGGGTGCGCCTGCGCAGCGACCCCTTTGTGGAGCAGGTTTCTCACAAGGGCGGCGTCCATAGCCGCATCCTCGTCACCACACAGGAGGGGATGCCCTCGGCCGGGGCCCTGGCGCGGCTGCGCGCGGCCAGCGGCGGCCGCCTTCAGATCCTCACCCCGCAGGAGGTGGAAACGGTATGAGCTTTTTAAACGGCCTGCGCCTTTTGGACGATCTGGCGCTGTATTATGCCCTCGCGGGTTATTTTGTGGTCTCTTTTGGCGGCCGGCTGTCCTGGCCATGTATGCTTATTCCGGCGGTGTGCTTCGGGCTCTCGGCCTGGCTTGCGGGGCGTAGCCGGCCGGCGCGCGCCGCCGTGCTGGCGCCCATGCTGCTGTGCTTTGCGCTGCCCGGCGCGCCTGTGGAAAAGCTGGCTTTCCTCCCGGCGGCGGGCTATACGCTGGTGCTGGCCTTAGCGGGCGACTACCGCCTCGACCGCTATCAGCAGATCAGCCGGTTCAAGATGGCTTTAACGCTGTACCCGGTGTTTGCCCTGCTGGCCTGCGTATGGAACGCGCGGGCGGTGTTGGCCGGCTCACTGCCTGCGCTGGCGGCCGGGCTCGCGGTGAACGTTTACCTGATGCGGGTGCTGCGCCGCGACCCGGAGACCTACCGCCAGCCTGCCTATCTGGCCCGAAGCGCCGCACCGCTGGCGGCGTTGGCCGGAGTGGCCGCCCTGTTCAGCCTGGACGCCGTGGCCGGCTGGTGGGCGGGCGCGCTGCGGTGGGCTTATCTG
Source organism: uncultured Faecalibacterium sp. (assembly GCA_964646195.1). Taxonomy (GTDB): domain Bacteria; phylum Bacillota; class Clostridia; order Oscillospirales; family Ruminococcaceae; genus Faecalibacterium. The sequence goes on from CAZYAX010000216.1 coordinate 2,826, forward strand.
GCTGTGGTGGTGCCCGTCCTGGAATGGTTTGTCTGGCTTTGGGGGCTGGCGGCGGACTGGGTATTTTATCCGATCCTGCAAGCCTTCAAGGCGATCGGCGGCATCGACTGGATGCGGGGCGTGATGGCCCGGATGCAGGCCGAGATGCAGACGGCAGAAAATTTTGGCGGCCGGATCTCAGAAGAAACCGGCCCCGGCAACCCGGTCTGGACGGCGGTCTTTCGGGCCGCCCTCGCGCTGGCGGTGTTTACGGCGGCGGTGCTGCTGTTCCGCTTTTTGTCCAAGAGGGAAAAGGAAGACGAATCCTCTATCGCCGGCTCACTCTGGCAGGAGCGCGACCTGGATCCCGAAGCGCCCCCGCCGCAGGGCAAGCGCTCGCGGGGCGCGGCCAACCAGATCCGGCGAACCTACCGTCGCTACCTGCGCGGCTGTGCGGCTTGCGGACGCGCCCCCAACTTCTGGGATACCAGCCGCGACGTGCTGGACACCGCCCCGCCCGAGACCCGTGCGGCGGAGCAAGCGCTGCGCGCACTGTACATCCGGGCGCGCTACCAGGGCAGCGCCAGCGCGGCCGACGCCGCCTACGCGCGCAGGCTGTGGCAGGCGATCCGCCAGAAGCAAAAATCACAGGCGACGTAGAGCATCCCAGGCAAGCCTTGCCGGATCGGTCGCCGGCTCTGTCATTCCGAGCTCCAAACGCAGATCGAACAGTTGGCGCTTATTTCAGCGGTGCAGCGCTGCGCATTGGATCTGCGCTTGCCCGCAATAAGCGGATTTTCCTGATTTCCGCA